>NZ_JCBANH010000004.1:0-123026 GCF_059760925.1 Achromobacter sp. 1011791174 | reverse complement strand
GGCGTTGACGCTACCGGGTAGGAAGAGCGGGCAGGAGAGGGAGGGGGACTGGCGAGAGAGAGCATGCAGAGAAGGCGCGCATGCGGATACCGCTCGGGGCCAAGAATGGCGTGTCGCCGGCGTTTGCGGCGTAGCGGTCCGTGCCCGGGCCGCGTTTGCGGCGGCGCGGGCTGGCGGGCGTGCACGCGCCGCCTCTCGGGCGAGAGGAGCGCGTCACCCGCCTTGCCGAGTCGTCAGCGCGGCCGGTTGGCGACGATGCGGCCGTCGCGCACCTGGAAGCGCTGGGCGCTGCCCTGGCCGGCGATTTCGAGCAGGTCGCCTTCGGAATAGCCGGTGACGTTGGGACAGTCGAGCCATTCCGGATTGATGAAGGGGAAGTACTTCAACGAGCCGCTGCCCTGGCTGGCGAAATCGAAGGTGGTGTTGGCCACGACCTCCGGGTCCCACTGGCTGGCGTCGAAGGTCAGCGCGCAGCCGGCGCCGATGCGATAGACGATGCTGGCGCCCATGCTGGCGAAGCCCAGCGCGCCGACGTGCAGCTGGGCGCCGTTGACCAGCTCGATCACGCGCGTGCCCAGGCGCTCCAGCGTGATGTGCTTGAAGGTGACTTCGGCGCCGTCCACGATCAGCCGCGTGTACTGGCCTAAAGTGATTTCGTTGTAGACACCGCTGAGACTGGCTTCTTTTTCGGTAATGGTTGCCGTTTCGTTGGCGGCAAGCGTAATGGTAGTGCGCATGACAGACGGATCTCCGGGCTTTCTCAGGGGCGGCGCGCTTTTCTTCTTGTGCTTCTGTCCGATAGGCGTGTGCGCCGTCGCTCGCCTGATCATGGGATGTGCCCGCGCCCTGTCGCCCCCTGGCGCTACCGCTTTTTATTATTTGGACACAATTCGATATTTTCCCTTATTTTTGTTGCTTTTGGATTGAGGGATCGCAAGAAAAGCGGGGGGCTAGGGGTAAGTCCTAGTCGTGGTTCCCAGTCTCGTTTGTCGACAAAAAAAACCGGCGCACGAGGCGCCGGTTTTTTCTTGGCAAGCCGCGATGCGACTAGCGCTTGAGCTTGGCGAACGCATCCGCCATCGCGCTGTTCATCA
The DNA here is from genome assembly GCF_059760925.1 of Achromobacter sp. 1011791174. Taxonomy (NCBI): domain Bacteria; kingdom Pseudomonadati; phylum Pseudomonadota; class Betaproteobacteria; order Burkholderiales; family Alcaligenaceae; genus Achromobacter; species Achromobacter sp. 1011791174. The sequence continues at coordinate 121,932 of NZ_JCBANH010000004.1, read as the reverse complement.
TGCCGCCACCACCGCCGCCGCCATTGCCGCCGCGGCCGCCGTCGCCCTGGCCACGGCGGGCCGGACGGTCGCCACCCTTGGGGGCGGCGTCGCCCGAGCGCCGGGCCGGCGCGGCCGTGTCGTTCAGGCGCATGGTCAAGGCCACGCGCTTGCGCGCCACGTCCACTTCCAGCACCTTCACGCTCACGGTCTGGCCCACGCGCACCACGTCGCGAGGATCCTTGACGAACTTCTCGGCGAGCGCCGAGATGTGGACCAGGCCGTCCTGGTGCACGCCGATGTCCACGAACGCGCCGAAGTTCGCCACGTTGGTGACCACGCCTTCGAGCACCATGCCGGGATACAGGTCGTTCAGCGTTTCCACGCCTTCCTTGAACTGGGCGGTCTTGAACTCGGGGCGCGGGTCGCGGCCGGGCTTTTCCAGTTCGGCGAAGATGTCGCGCACGGTCGGCAGGCCGAAGCGCTCGTCGGTGAAGTCCGATGGCGACACGCCCTTGAGCGCCTCGCGCTGGCCGATGATCTGCTTCACCTCGGCCTTGATCTTGGCGACGATGCGCTCGACCACCGGATAGGCTTCCGGGTGCACCGAGGACGCGTCCAGCGGATTGTCGCCGTTGGGGATGCGCAGGAAGCCGGCGGCCTGCTCGAAGGCCTTGTCGCCGAAGCGCGGCACCTTGAGCAGCATGCTGCGGGTGGCGAAGGCGCCGTTCTCATCGCGCCAGGCCACGATGTTCTTGGCCAGCAGCGAGTTCAGGCCCGACACGCGCGTCAGCAGGGCAGCCGAGGCCGTGTTCACGTCCACGCCCACGGCGTTCACGCAATCCTCGACCACGGCGTCCAGCGAGCGCGCCAGCTCGCGCTGGTTCACGTCGTGCTGGTACTGGCCCACGCCGATGGCCTTGGGATCGATCTTGACCAGCTCGGCCAGCGGATCCTGCAGGCGGCGCGCGATCGATACGGCGCCGCGCAGCGTCACGTCCAGGTCCGGGAATTCCTGCGCGGCCAGTTCCGACGCGGAGTAGACCGAGGCGCCGGCCTCGGAGACCACCACGCGCGTGACCTTCAGGTCGGGGAAGCGTTCCATCATGTCGCCCACCAGCTTCTCGCTTTCGCGCGAGGCGGTGCCGTTGCCGATGGCGATCAGGTCGACCTTGTGGCGCGCGACCAGCGCGGCCAGCGTGTTGATGGTGCCTTCGCGGTCGCGACGCGGCTCGAAGGGGTAGACGGTGGTGGTGTCGACGACCTTGCCGGTCTGGTCGATCACGGCGACCTTGCAGCCGGTGCGGATGCCGGGGTCCAGGCCCAGCACGGCCTTGGGGCCGGCCGGCGCGGCCAGCAGCAGGTCTTTCAGGTTGGCCGCGAACACGCGGATCGCCTCGGCTTCGCCGCTCTCGCGCAGGCGGCCGATGAGTTCGCTTTCAAAGGCCGTCAGCAGCTTGACGCGCCAGGTCCAGCGGCATACCTCGCCCAGCCAGCGGGCGCGCGGCGTGGCGTCCAGCGCGAACAAGCCGCGGCCCAGCTTGAGGAAGTCGGCGATGCGCGCCACGCAGGGGTGGGGCGTCTGCGCCTCGAGCTCGGCTTCCAGGCCCAGGCGCAGCTCCAGCACGCCTTGCTGGCGGCCGCGCAGCAGCGCCAGGATGCGGTGCGAGGGCAGGGTGCGCAGCGGCTCGTTGAAGTCGAACCAGTCGCGGAAATTGGCGCCTTCGGTTTCCTTGCCGTCCACCACCTTCGAGTACAGCAGGCCGGTAGACCACAGGTGCTCGCGCATGTCGGCCAGCAGGTCCGCGTTCTCGGCGTAGCGCTCTGCGAGGATGTCGCGGGCGCCGTCCAGCGCGGCCTTGGCGTCGGTGATCGAGGCTTCGGGATTCAGGTACTGCGCGGCCAGCGCGGCCGGATCGCAGCCCGGATCGGCCAGGATGGCGTCGGCCAGCGGTTCCAGGCCCGCTTCGCGGGCGATCTGGGCGCGCGTGCGGCGCTTGGGCTTGTAGGGCGCGTACAGGTCTTCCAGGCGCTGCTTGGTGTCGGCGGCGGCGATTTCCTGCTGCAGCTCGGGCGTCAGCTTGCCCTGTTGCGAGATGGATTCCAGGATGGCGCCGCGACGCTCTTCGAGCTCGCGCAGATAGCCCAGGCGGACTTCCAGGTTGCGCAGCACCGTGTCGTCCAGGCCGCCGGTGGCTTCCTTGCGGTAGCGGGCGATGAAAGGCACCGTGGCGCCGTCGTCCAGCAGCTCGACCGCGGCTGCGATTTGGTTGGCGCGCACGCCGAGCTCGGTGGCGAGCAAAGCGACGATGCGGGCGTTGTCGACGCCGGCGGCGACGTTCGTGATAACGGAAGTTTCAGACATCTCGATACGACGACAAAAAGGAAAAACAAGGGGCGGATTGTGCCACAAGCCACTGTTACAGAACGTGGCAGGGTGGACCAATCCGTCCCTATGAATGGAGGGTTGGGCCGGAAAAGCGGGGCGGCTCCAGGTATCATCTGGTCCTTTCCCCACACACGCGTTTTGCGCCAGAACCGCCGACCGGCGCCGGTCCGGACGCGGTCGCGGCCAGCGCTAGGCTGCATCGATGCTGGACCTGGACATATCCGAATTCTTCGCCGAGGACGGGCCGCTGGCCTCGGCCATGCCCGGCTACAAGCCGCGCCCCGCGCAGATCGAGCTGGCGCAGGCCATCGGCCAGGCCATCCAGGACCGCGCCACGCTCGTCGCCGAGGCCGGCACCGGCATCGGCAAGACCTGGGCCTACCTTGTACCCGCCTTCATCCAGGGCGGCAAGGTGCTGATTTCCACAGGCACCCGCACGCTGCAGGACCAGTTGTTTTCGCGCGATCTGCCGCGCGTGCGCGCGGCGCTGGCCGCGCCGGTGACGGCCGCGCTGCTCAAGGGGCGCGGCAACTATATCTGCCACTATCACCTGGACCGCATGCAGGGCGACGAGCGCGCCCTGAAATCGCGTTCCGAGATCGCGCAGCTGCGCCAGATCCAGGTGTTCGCCGGCATCTCCAAGACCGGCGACCGGGGCGATCTGGCGCAGATACCCGAAGACGCCGAGATCTGGCAGCGCGTGACCTCCACGCGCGAGAACTGCCTGGGCCAGGAATGTCCGCGCATCCGCGACTGTTTCGTGGTCAAGGCGCGGCGCCAGGCGCAGGACGCCGACGTGGTGGTGGTCAACCACGCGCTCTTCATGGCCGACCTGGTGCTGCGCGAAGAGGGCGTGACCGACCTGCTGCCCGAGGCCGACACGGTGATCTTCGACGAAGCCCACCAGCTGCCCGACACGGCCACGCGTTTCCTGGGCAGCAGCGTGTCCACGCACCAGCTGCTGGATTTCGGCCGCGCGCTGGAAGCGGCGGGCCTGGCCTACGCGCGCGAAGCCGCGCGCTGGAGCGACGTCAGCCGCCACCTGGAAACCGCCGCGCGCGAGCTGCGGCTGGTCTGTGCGCCGCTGGACAAGCTGCCGGGCCGCAAGGCGACCTTCGAGGCGATGCCCGAGGCCGAGGAATTCGACCAGGCGCTGGCGGTGCTGCGCGAGGCCGTGGACACGGCCACCAACGCGCTGGGCGCGGTCGCCGAAAAGCATCCCGACCTGATGGCGGCGGCGCGCAACGGCGCCGAGATCTCCGCGCGCCTGAAGCGCTGGGCCACGCCGGCGCGCGCCGGCTCGCAGGCCGACGAAGACGGCTGGGGCCGCGCCGACCAGTCGGCCGAGACGGCGGCGGGCGACGGCCTGTCCACGCCCGTGGCGCTGCTCGAGGGCGCGGCCGCGGCCATGCAATGGACCGGCCCGGCCGTGCGCTGGGTCGAGCACGGCCTGCATCATGTGCGTCTGCATTCCGCGCCCCTGTCGGTGGCGCAGGCCTTCTCGAAATTCCGCAAGCCCGGCCAGGCCTGGATCATGACCTCGGCCACGCTGTCGGTGAATGGCGAGTTCGAGCACTTCACCGGCCAGCTTGGCCTGGACAAGGCGCGCACGGGCAAATGGGAGTCGCCGTTCGACTATCCCGAGCAGGCGCTCCTGTTCGTGCCGCGCGGCATGCCCGAGCCGCAGTCGCCGCAGTTCCTGGACCGTTTCGTGCAGACGCTGCTGCCCTTGCTGGAAGCCAGTCCGGGCGGCACGCTGGTGCTGTGCACGACGCTGCGCGCGGTGGACAAAGTGGCCAGCCTGCTGGCCGACGCCTTCGACGACGCCGGCCATGAATGGCCGCTGCTCAAGCAGGGCGACGCCACGCGCCGCGACCTGCTCGAACGCTTCTGCAAGCTGCCGCATCCGGTGCTGGTGGGCAGCGCCAGCTTCTGGGAAGGCATCGACCTGCCCGGCGACGTGCTGACGCTGGTGGCCATCGACAAGCTGCCCTTCGCGCCGCCCGACGATCCGGTGATCGAGGCGCGGCTGCGCGCCTGTCGCGCGCAGGGCGGCAATCCTTTCGCCGAATATCAGCTGCCCGAGGCCGCGATCTCGCTCAAGCAGGGCGCGGGACGCCTGATCCGCACGGAATCCGATTGGGGCGTGCTGATGGTGGGTGACGGCCGTCTGGTCGAAAAGCCTTATGGCAAGCGTCTCTGGCGCGGCCTGCCGCCGTTTGCCCGCACGCGCGAGCTGGACGAGGCGCTGGCGTTCTACCGGCGCAAGGGCGAGGGCGGCTGAGCGGCGCCCCTCCCGCGCAGGTTCTTGATCGCCCGCGGCGGCGGGCAAAAAAAATCCCCTCGTCAGAGGGGATTTTCTTGCCCATGCGTGAAGTGGTCAGAACGGGTTCCACCAGCTCTTGTCGGCCTTCAGTCCCTTGGACTTGAAGTTGCTGTTGGGGAAGTTCTTGTCGTATACGCGCTGCGCGTCGTTCTTCAGGTCGGTCATGCCGAGCTTGTCGTAGGACTGCACCATCAGGTAGAGCGCCTCTTCGGTGGCGGGCGCGCCCTCGAAGTCGGTGATCACGGTCTGGGCCCGGTTGGCCGCCGCCACGTAGGCGCCGCGCTCGTAGTAGTAGCGGGCCACGTAGACTTCGTTCATGGCGATGGTGTTGACCAGCCAGTTCACGCGCAGCTCGGCGTCGCGCGCGTACTTGCTGTCGGGATAGCGCTTGATCAGCTCGTTGAAGGCGTCGTAGGACGCGCGCAGGCCCTTGGGGTCGCGTTCGGCCGGATCCTGCCCGGTGATGTTGCTCATGAACGCGCTTTGCGGCGTGAAATTGATCAGGCCCTTCAGGTACAGCGCGTAGTCGGTGCCAGGATGGTTGGGGTAGAGCTGCTGGAAGCGGTCGATGGCGGCCAGGGCCTGCTCGTTTTCGCCGTCCTTCCAGTTGACGTAGGCCAGCTCGAGCAGCGCCTGCTGGGCATAGACGCCGAACGGGTAGCGGCTTTCGATGGCGGTCAGGCGCTCGCGCGCTTCCTTCCAGCCGCCGGAGGAGATCTCGGCTTTGGCGTCGGCATACAGCTGCTCGGCGCTCCAGTTGGCGGTCTTGTCGTATTTGCTGCTGGTCGAACCGCAGCCGGCGATGGCCAGCACGGCGAATAGCGCGACGACCGCGCGCAAGACCGGCCCGCTACGGGAGGCGGGAATCGAGGGAGCTGCGGAACGGTGAATCACGAGAATCGTATCCTTGGTGTTAGCATGGCAGGCTGATTATATGATTTGTCTCCATGTCTGATACAGCCGTCAGCGCAGATCCCGATTTCGACGAGGATTCCGAGGGCGAAGACCTCGGGGTTGGTCCCGATTCCGGTCCGAATTCCGACTCGGATTCATCCTCCCAGGCGGCCGCTGGCGCGCCGCAACTGCTTACCGTTCCGCCGGGCACCCGGGCCGATCGCCTGGACAAGGTGCTGGCGGGCCTCATGCCCGAGCATTCCCGCAGCCGCCTGCAAGGTTGGATCGAGGCCGGCAAGGTGTTGGTCAACGGCGGCCCGGCCAAGGTCCGGCAGGTGGTCGGCCCCGACGACGAACTGACCGTCTGGACGCAGCCCGCGCCCGAAACGCGGGCTTTCGCGCCCGAACCCGTGGATTTCGAGGTGGTGGACGCCAGCCCGGACTGGATCGTGGTCAACAAGCCCGCCGGGCTGGTGACGCATCCCGGCGCCGGCAACTGGAGCGGCACCTTGCTCAATGGCTTGCTGCACCGCTATCCCGAGCTGGCCCAGGTGGCCCGCGCCGGCATCGTGCACCGGCTGGACAAGGACACGTCCGGACTGATGGTCGTGGCCCGCAATGAAACCGCCCAGACCCATCTGGTAAGGCAACTGCAGGCCCGCAGCATGGGACGCGAATATATCGCCCTGGCGCATGGCTGGCTGGGGGCGGCCGGCAGGGTCGATCGCCCCATCGGCCGCGATGCCCGGGTGCCGGTGCGCATGAGCGTGGAACGGCCGGTGGCGCCCAAGCCCGCCGTCACGCATTACTTTCCTTCACGCCGCGGCGAGGTCGATCCCGGCGGCCGGGTGTGCGAAGTGGTCTGCCGCCTGGAAACCGGCCGCACGCACCAGATCCGCGTGCACATGGCCAGCCTGGGCCATCCTTTGCTGGCCGACGTGCTGTACGGCGGCAAGACCGTCGCGGGCGCGGGGCGGCAGATGCTGCACGCCCGCGCGCTGCATTTCGAAGACCCGGGCGGCCGGGGCGAGGTCCGGTTCAGCGCCGCCGTGCCGGCCGACATGGCGCAGGTTCAGGAAAACATCGTATGGAACGCGTGATTCAAGGATTGCCCGTGGTGACCGGCCCGCAGTGGGCCGGCGTCGAGTATTTCTGCACCACGCGCGCCGGCGGCGTCGGCGTGGCGCCGCACGACACCTTCAATCTCGGCCGTCGCGCCGAGGACAATCCCGACACCGTGGCCGAGAACCGCCGGCGCCTGCGCGCCGCGCTGCCGGCCGAGCCGCTGTGGCTGCGACAGGTACACGGCGCCGATGTCGTCGACGCCGACGATCCCGCCACGCCGCAGGAGCCGGCCGCCGACGCCAGCGTCACGGCGCGGCCGGGCCGGGTGCTGGCCGTGATGGTGGCCGATTGCCTGCCGGTGGTGATCGCCGACGACGCCGGCCGCGTGTTGGGCGTGGCCCATGCCGGCTGGCGCGGGCTGTCCGGCGGGGTGCTGGAGCGCACCCTGGCGGCCATGCGGGCCAAGGCGCCGGATGCCGGCGGCTGGCGCGCATGGGTCGGGCCGGGTATCGGCCCCGACGCCTTCGAGGTGGGCCGGGATGTGCTGGACGCCTTCATGGCCGACGATCCGGCCACGGAATCCTATTTCCGCCCCCGGCCGGGCCTGCCCGGCAAATGGCTGGCCGACCTGCCTGGACTGGCCGAGTTCCGCCTGCGGCGCGCGGGCGTCGGGGACGTGACGCTTAGCCGCCTGTGCACGGTTGCGGACGGCGGGCGCTTCTTTTCGTACCGGCGCGACGGGATAACCGGGCGGATGGCGCTGCTGGCCTGGCTGTCCTAGGTCAAGTCTGATGTAGCGCAAAGCGCGGCCGGCGGGCCTTTGCTACCCTGGCGGGCCTCTCCTTGTATTCCCGCATTGACAGTCCCGGACCCCGCATGCAACATCAATCGCGCAGTGTCGATAACAAGGTGTCGAAGTGAACGCCAATCTCTCCGCAGGACCCATTCCGGTGAGCGTGGCACCGGACGTTCTGGCCGACATTCAGGCCGAGTTTTCCCGCGAATGGCAGCGCCTGTGCGATGACGCCCGGCAAGGCGCGCTGCCGCCGCCGTCCGACCGGCGCTTCGCGGGTCCGGCCTGGGCCGCCCAAGGCTCGCACCTGCTGATGGCGCATGCCTACCTGCTGTCGGCCCGCGCCATGTCGCGCCTGGTCGATGCGGCGCAGGTCAGCGAACCGCTGCGCGAGCGCCTGCGCTTTTCCGTCATGCAATGGGTCGACGCGCTGTCGCCGTCCAACTTCCTGGCGCTCAATCCCGATGCACAGCAGTCCATCGTGGAAAGCGCCGGCCGCGCGCTGACCGAAGGCGTGGCCAACCTGCTGGGCGACGTCAAGAAAGGGCGCATCACCCAGACCGACGAATCGCAGTTCGAGATCGGCCGCAACGTGGCCGTGACGCCGGGCGAAGTGGTGTTCGAGAACCGGCTGATCCAGCTGATCCAGTACGCCCCCCTGACCGCGACCGTGCACGAGCGTCCGCTGGTGATCGTGCCGCCGAACATCAACAAGTTCTACATCCTGGACCTGCAGCCCGAGAATTCCTTCGTCCGGCACGCGGTGGAGCAGGGTTATACGGTGTTCCTGGTTTCCTGGCGCAACCCGGTGTCCAGCGATACCGACGGCATCGATCGCGCCACCTGGTCCGACTACCTGGACGACGCGGTGCTGCAAGCGCTGCGCGTGGCCAGCGACATCACCAAGCAGCCCAAGGTCAACGCCCTGGGCTTCTGCGTGGGCGGCACGATGCTGGCTTCCGCGCTGGCCCTGGCCGAGGCGCGCGGCGAGCACCCGGTGGCCTCGCTCACGCTGCTGACCACGCTGCTCGATTTCCACGATACCGGCGTGCTCAAGGTCTTCGTCGACGAGGCGCACGCGCTGCTGCGCGACCACCAGTTCGGCAGCGGCGGACTGATGCCGGGCCGCGACCTGGCCACCACGTTCTCGTTCCTGCGGCCCAACGAGCTGGTCTGGAACTACGTGGTGGGCAACTATCTCAAGGGCCAGAAGCCGCCGGCGTTCGACCTGCTCTTCTGGAACGGCGACAGCACCAACCTGCCCGGGCCGTTCTTTTCCTGGTACTTCCGCAACACCTACCTGGAAAACAATCTCAAGGTGCCGGGCCGGGCGCAGGCCGCGGGCCTGCCGCTGGACCTGACGCGGCTGACCATGCCGGCCTACATATTCGGTTCGCGCGAGGACCATATCGTGCCCTGGACGGCGGCCTACGCGTCCACGCAGCTGCTGCGCGGACCGCAGCGCTTCGTGCTGGGCGCGTCGGGACACATCGCCGGCGTGGTCAATCCGCCCGCGAAGAAGCGCCGCAGCTACTGGGTCATGGAGCGCGATGGCGGGCCGGGCAACCCCTTGCCCGGCGATCCCAACGCCTGGCTGGCGCAGACCGTCGAGCAGCCGGGCAGCTGGTGGCCGGACTGGAGCGCCTGGCTGGCCGGCCATTCGGGCAAGCAGGTCAAGGCGCGCGTCAAATTGGGCAATGCCAGCCATCGGTCGATCGAGCCGGCGCCTGGCAGGTACGTGAAGGTCCGGGCCGCCTGAGGCCGCGTTCGCGGCTGGTCCGGAGCAGATGAGCAAAAGCAGTCAATCAAACGAATCGTCCGTCGCACACAGGAGGAAGTATGAGCGGGAAACTGGCTTACGTAACAGGCGGGATGGGCGGAATCGGCACCTCTATTTGCCAGCGCTTGGCCAAGGAAGGCTTTCGCGTCGTGGCGGGTTGCGGCCCCAGCCGGAATTACCAGCAATGGCTGGATGAACAGGCCGCGCAAGGCTATACGTTCCATGCCTCGGTGGGCAACGTCTCCGATTGGGACTCCACCGTGAAGGCGTTCGAGAAGGTCACGGCCGAACTCGGCCAGGTGGACGTGCTGGTCAACAATGCGGGCATCACCCGCGACGGCCTGTTCCGCAAGATGAGCGCGGACGACTGGCGCACGGTGATCGACACCAACCTCAACAGCCTGTTCAACGTGACCAAGCAGGTCATCGACGGCATGGTCGAGAAGCAGTGGGGGCGCATCATCAACATCAGCTCGGTGAATGGCCAGAAGGGCCAGTTCGGCCAGACCAACTACTCCACGGCCAAGGCCGGCATCCATGGCTTCACGATGGCGCTGGCGCAGGAAGTCGCCAGCAAGGGCGTGACGGTCAACACGATCTCGCCGGGCTATATCGGCACGGACATGGTCCGCGCGATCCGCCCCGACGTGCTGGAGAAGATCGTCGCCACCATCCCGGTGCGCCGCCTGGGCACGCCGGAGGAAATCGCGTCGATCACGGCGTGGCTGGCGTCGGATGAATCCGGCTTTTCGACGGGCGCGGACTTCTCGCTCAACGGCGGCCTGCACATGGGCTGACGCATGTGGGGCCGCCGGTTGGCGGCCCTGGCGCCGGGCGGCTTCGGGGAGAAGGCCGCCCGGCATTACACTTGACCTATCCAAAGCCTGAGAGATCGCCCGATCCGGGGACAAACACATGACGCAAGCACAAACCGGCGCCAGCCTGCGCCTGATTAAAAAATATCCCAACCGTCGTCTGTACGACACCCGGACCAGCACCTACATCACCTTGGCCGATGTCAAGCAACTGGTTCTGGCCAACGAGGAGTTCCAGGTCGTCGACGCCAAGAGTTCCGAAGACCTGACCCGCAGCATCCTGCTTCAGATCATCCTGGAAGAAGAGAGCGGCGGCATGCCCATGTTCTCGTCGAACATGCTGTCGCAGATCATCCGCTTCTATGGTCACGCCATGCAGGGCATCATGGGCTCTTACCTGGAGAAGAATATCCAGGCCTTCATGGAAATCCAGCAGCGCATGGCCGAGCAGTCCAAGGGCCTGTATGGCAGCCAGTTCGGCCCGGAGGCCTGGACGCAGTTCATGAACGTGCAGACGCCCATGCTGCAGAACATGATGAACAACTACATCGACCAGAGCAAGAACCTGTTCGTGCAGATGCAGGACCAGATGCAGGACCAGACCCGCGCCATGTTCTCGACCTTCCCGTTCACGCCGGGCGGGAACCCGGGCGGACGCAAGTAGGCAGGCAAGGCCGGCCGCCGTCGCGGCGGTCCGGGAACGAAGCCGGCGCGGTGCGCCGGCTTTTTTGCGGGCTTGATCCGGCGCAATCGTCCGCCTGTTTCCGGCGGTTCCGGTTCAGGGAGATGTCAGATTCTTTGGTTACATTAATGAAAACGGTTCTTGTTTATGTTTTAAGAACCATCGTTTCATCCATGTATCGAGGAATATGCACATGATCAAGAAAGCCTTGGCGCTGGCCATTGTCGGTTTGAGCGTGTCTGCCGCGCAGGCGGCCGAATACCCCATCGGCAAGCCGGTACAGAAGGGCGGCATGGAAATCGGCGCGGTGTACCTGCAGCCGATCGAAATGGACCCTCCCGGCATGATGCGTCCGGCCAAGGATTCCGACGTGCACCTCGAAGCCGACATCCACGCCACCGCGGACAACAAGACCGGCTTTCCGGAAGGCGAGTGGGTGCCCTACCTGGTCGTGAACTACGAGATCCAGAAGGTCGGCAGCCAGAACGTGCAGAAGGGCACCTTCATGCCCATGGTCGCCAACGACGGCCCGCACTACGGCGAGAACATCAAGCTCGAAGGCCCGGGCAAGTACAAGCTGAAGTACTCGATCCTGCCGCCGACCGCCAACAAGATGAATCACTTCGGCCGCCATGTCGACAAGGAAACGGGCGTGGGCCCGTGGTTCGAGCCGATCGACCTGGAATATGAATTCGTCTACGCCGGCACCGGCAAGAAGGGCGGCTACTGATCGTGCGTCGCCTGCTCAGCGTCATCGCGGCGGCCCTGATCGGCGCCGCCGCGCCGGCGGCGGCCGACGAGCTGCCCACGTTCACCTTGACCTTCAAGCCGAACGGCACGTTCGAGCCCGCCACGCTGGAAGTTCCGGCGGGGCGCTTCAAGATCGAACTCATCAACGAGAGCAACGAGCCGGTGGAATTCGAGAGCATCCCGCTGCGCAAGGAAAAAGTGCTGGGCCCGGGCGTGAAATCCTTCGTGGTGATCACGATCTCCCGTCCCGGCGAGTATCCGTTTTTCGATGACTTTCACCAGAACGTGAAAGGCACCTTGGTGGTCAAGCCCAAGGAATAGGTCGGTAGCAAGACATGGAACAGGTCCTCTTTATCGTCTGGCGCGAAAGCGTCGAAGCCCTGCTGGTGGTGGGCATCCTGTACACCTGGCTGCGCGCCGCGCCGCAAGGCAAGCGCGGCCTGGCCTACCTGTGGGGCGGCGTCGCCGCCGGCGCGGCGCTGGCCGTGGCGCTGGCGCTGGTGCTGCTGGGCATCTCGTCCTGGCTCAGCGACGAGGGCCAGGAATGGTTCCAGGGCATCATGTCGCTGGCCGCCTGCGCGCTGGTGGTGCAGATGGTCATCTGGATGAAGAAGCACGGCCGCACGCTCAAGAGCGAGCTTGAAGGCGGCGCGCGCACCTCGGTGGCCAATGACAACTGGTGGGGCCTGTTCCTGCTGGTGGCGATCGCCGTGGCCCGCGAGGGCAGCGAGACCGTGGTCTTCCTGTACGGCACCGTGTCGGCGGGCGAGGGCGGCGGCGACATGATCAAGCTGGCCCTGGCCGGCGTGGGCGGTTTCATCGCCGCGCTGCTGACCTTCTGGCTGCTGCAGCTGGGCGGCAAGCTGATCACCTGGCGCCGCTTTTTCCGCGTCACCGAGATCCTGTTGCTGCTGCTGGCCGGCGCCCTGCTGGTCGGCGGGCTCGACCGGCTGATCTCGCTGGACGTGGTCCCGGCCATCGTCGATCCGGTCTGGGACACCTCGGCGCTGTTGAGCGACAGCACCGGCCTGGGCAAGATCCTGGCGGATTTCGCCGGCTACCGCGCCATGCCGGCCCTGATCTCGGTGCTTGTCTGGGTGGCGTACTGGATCCTGGTCTGGGCGCTGTTGCGCTGGGCCGGCGCCAAGCCCGCCCCGGCGCCGTCGGCGGCTCGCAGCGCGTCCTGATCCGGCACGTCGGCGGATGACAGACACATGAAGGTTTAGATATGGCCGCAGCACTCGGGAGGGCGACCTCCCGTATCGCCGATTTTCTCCGTGACCATGCCCCCCTGTTGCGCAAGCTGCAGTGGGGCATTGTCGCGATATACGCTTTCCTGCTGATCGTGCCGGCGGTGCTGCCGCTGCCGGACAATTCGGCCTCGGTCGTCAATAACCTGACCATCGTCGCGCAGTTCGCGTTCTGGGGCGTGTGGTGGCCGTTCGTGCTGGTGTCCATGCCCATCCTCGGGCGCGCCTGGTGCGGCTGGCTCTGTCCGGAAGGCATGCTGACCGAATGGGCCAGCGAGCGCGGGCGCGGCAAGGCCATCCCGAAGTGGATGCGCTGGGGCGGCTGGCCCTTCGTCGCCTTCGCGCTCACCACGGTCTATGGCCAGCTGGTCAGCGTCTACCAATACCCGCTGGCGGTGCTGGCGGTGCTGGGCGGGTCCACCGTGGCCGCCATGATCGTGGGCTATCTGTACGGTCGCAACAAGCGCGTCTGGTGCAAGTACCTGTGCCCGGTCAACGGCGTATTCAACCTGCTGGCCAAGCTCGCGCCCTGGCACTTCAAGGTCGACGAAGAAAAGTGGCGTCATCCGGTGATCCGCATCGAGCCCATCAACTGTGCGCCGCTCGTGCCCCTGCGCCACATGAAGGGCGCGGGCGACTGCCATGTCTGTGGCCGCTGCAGCGGCTACCGCGGCGCCATTGCGCTGACGCCGCGCTCGCCGGAAGCCGAGATCGTCCACGTCACCGAAGGCGAACCCTGGCAGACCGCGTTGCTGTGCTTCGGTCTGATGGGCATCGCCATCGGCGCCTTCCTGTGGAGCGCCAGCCCCTGGTATGTGAGCGCCAAGCAATGGGCCGCGACCTGGCTGGTCGAGCACGACATCATGTGGCCGCTGCTGGACAACGCGCCCTGGTTCATCCTCACGCACTATCCCGAGGTCAACGACAGCTTTTCCTGGCTGGACGGCGCCGGCATCCTGATGTTCGTGGTCGGCGCCACGATCTGCGTCGGCGGCGCGGCCTATCTGTCGCTGTGGATCGCCGATCGCATCGCGCCGGCGCCGGCCGTGCCCGGCGCGGCCGCCACGCGCTGGGGCCGGCCCGGCCTGCACAAGCTGGCGCAGGCCTTGATTCCGTCCGCCGGCATCGGCGTGTTCCTGGGCCTGTCGGCCACCACGGTCAACCTGCTCAAGCATGAAGGCGTGCAGGCGGGCTGGGCCGCGCCGGTGCGCTTCACGCTGCTGACGCTGGCGGTGCTGTGGACGCTGCGTCTGTTCGCGCGGCTGTTGGCCGCAAGGCCCGGCGGCGTGCCGCGCAAAGTATTGGCGTGGCTGGTGCTGGCGGCTGGCCTGGCGCCGTTCTGCTGGTCCTGGGTGCTGTTCTTCGCCATCTGGTGAACCAGGCGGCGAAGGCGGCGGCGCTTTGAGATAAAGTGTTGGGCCCGGCCGTGTCCGCGGCCCAACCCAGAGACTCTCGCGCCCGCCCGCCATGACCGATTACGCCTTCCGCCTGCTCAACGTCTTCGCCACCAACGACTCCGCCTTCAGCGGCAACCAGCTCTGTGTGTTCGAGGACGCGCGCGGCCTGGACGACGCCGTCATGCTGCAGCTGGCCGCGCAGTTCAATCTGTCCGAAACCACCTTCATCCTGCCGTCCGAGCAGGCGGATGCGCGCGTGCGCATCTTCACGCCCGGCTACGAAATGAAGTTCGCCGGCCACCCCACGCTGGGCACCGCGCAGGTGGTGCGCGACCTGCTGAAGACCGGGGATGCGCTGACCCTGGAGTTCAAGGCGGGCGTGGTGCCGGTGACGGCGAAGGGCGATGCCTGGACCTTCACCGCGCCTTGCCCGAACGGCGTCGGCACCGCCGCGCCAGCGCTGGGCCGCGCCGAGATCGCCAGCCTGGTCGGCCTGAACGAGGATGACCTGCTGGGCGATCCCATCTGGATCGATACCGGCGCGGACCAGCTGCTGGTGCCGCTGCGCAGCGTGGACGCGGTGCGTCGCGCGCTGCCGGACAGCTCGCAACTGGACCGCTGGCAGGAAAGCAGCCTGGGACGCAAGACCACGTATCTGTTCGCTTTCGACGAAGGCGCGGTCGAAGCCGGCCGGCAGGTGGTCGAGGCGCGCTATTTCTTCGCCAAGGCCGGCGGCGGCGTGGACGAGGACGCGGCCACCGGCTCGGCCTGCGCCAACCTGGGGGGCTGGCTGCAGGCGCAGGGCCACGCCTTGCCGGCCAGTCTCGTGGTGCGCCAGGGCGCGCAGATCGGCCGGCCCAGCCGTCTGCTGCTGGATGTGTCGGCCGACGGCCGCATCCAGGTGGGCGGCCGCGCGCTCGATATCGGGCGCGGCGTCATCACGCTCTGACATCGGTCGCGCAAAAAAAAGCGCCCGTGCCGTGGCACGGGCGCCTTCAGGCGCATGAGATCCGGCCTACTTCTTGTTCTTGGCGGGATCCACCTTGATGTTGTTCATCACCTGCTTGACGCCTTCGATGCCGCGGGTGACCTTGGCGGCGTGGTCGGCTTCGGCGGCGGTGCCCACCGTGCCGGTCAGCGTGGCGACGCCGTTGTTGGTTTCAACCGCGATGTCCAACGCGCTGAGCTGCTTGTCGGCCACGAAGGCGGCCTTGACCTTGGTGGTCACGGTCGCGTCGGACGCGTACTCGCCCACGGACTGCTTGGGCTTGTTGTCGGCGTCGGCGGCGTAAGCCATGGAAGTGAAGACGGCGCCCGTGCCCAGTGCGGCGGCGGCGATCAGCTTGCGGATTTCCATAGATAGTGCTCCTGGTTGGTTAGAATTCGGCGCGTCGTGGACGCGATGGCTGTGACGGCTTGTCGCCGTTATTTTTTGCGGAAACTGCCGCCCAGCAGGGACAGCAGCGCCAGGACGAGAAAGACGAAGAACAGGATCTTGGCGATGCCCACGGCGGCGCCGGCGATGCCGCCGAAGCCCAGGATCGCGGCGATGATCGCGATCACGAAGAAAACCACGGCGTAGTGCAGCATGTCAGCTTCTCCCGGTGGTCGTTAACGGAATCAGGCGTGGTTCAGCGATTCTGGTCGAAGAAGTCGCGGACTTCCTTCTGCGCCTGTTCCTTGGTCTTGCCATAGCGTTCCTGGATCAGGCCCGCCAGGCGTTCGGCGTTGCCCTCGCTGCGGGTCAGCTCGTCGTCGGTGAGTTCACCCCAGGCGGCCTTGGCCTTGCCCGTCAGTTGCTTCCACTTGCCAGCGATGATGTCGTTGTTCATAAGTACCTCTCTGCGTGTGTGCGAATGTCGGCTTATGGCCGTAAGCGCTGTGTTCGCGGTTGAGTAGGACGCTGATCAGCATGGCTCCACCGTACGTGCCGGCCGGAAGGGCTGTCAAACCTGGCTGTGGGCAAATGTAACGGTGGTGATGGGGACAAATCCCCGCGTTTCCGACCGGGTGAAGGCAAGCCTGCGCCCAGAGAGGGAGTTACATTTGAGCAACGTCTTGTCCCGTTTTGAGCGGGGCAGGTAACGGGATCTGAGGGCGTTTTCGCGCGCGCCGCCAGCGCATGTCCGGCTGCGCGCCGCGTGCGATTGGCGGCGGACGAGCGCGCTGGTATCTTCGTCCGGGAGGCCGCCGGATGTCGGCGGCAATGAGCAAGGAGTCAAGCATGCCGAAACGAATCTGCGCCGCGCTGATGCTGGCGCTGGCGGTCCTGGCGACGGCGGGCTGCGCGGGCACGGACCGCTTCCAGGCGCAGGCGGACGTGGTCCGCGCCTACGGCTAGGTCCGGGCAGCGATAAAAAGCGAACGGGGCGCTCGGCAAGCGCCCCGTTCGCTTATCGCCGGCTCCGGACCGGAATCAGGCTTCCCGGATGCGCTTGGCGATGTGCTCCAGCGCTTCCTCGACCTGGTCGACCAGGATCAGGCACAGGTCGCCGGCCTGCAGGCGCGCCAGCGCCGTGTCGATGGCCAGGAACTCGCCGTAGATCTCGTCGACCTGCTTGGCGCGGGTGGCGTTGACCAGGCCCTGGCGCAGCAGCGCCACCACTTCGCCGTCGGCGCGGCCGCGCTGGCACTGGTCCTGGTAGAGCAGCACGTCGTCGAAGGCTTCGCCCAGGATCTCGGTCTGCATGCGGATGTCCTCGTCGCGGCGGTCGCCGGCGCCGCTGATCACCACCGAGCGCCGCTTGGCGGGCATGGCGTCCACGGCGCGCACCAGCGCCAGGATGGCGTCGGGGTTGTGGCCGTAGTCGGCGATGACCGTCGCGCCGCGATAGTCGAACACGTTGAAGCGGCCCGGCGCGGTCTGGGCGTCGTTGACGAAGCTGGCCAGCCCGCGGCGCACGATGCTCCAGTCCAGGTTCAGCCCCCAGGCCGCGGCGATGGAAGCCATCGCGTTCTCGACCTGGAAGACGATGGTGCCGTTGCGGGTGAGCGGGATCTCGGCCAGCGGGAAGCGGGTTTCCTCCGCGCCTTGGGCCGCGACGATGCTGTCGCCGTCGCGATAGACCACGCGCAGGCCCTGGGCGCGATGCGTGGCCATGATGGGATGGTTGCGGTCCTCGGCGAAATAGGTGATCGAGCCGGGGCAGCTGGCGGCCATCTCGGCGACGATGGGATCGGCGGCGTTCAGCACCGCCATGCCCGACGGATGCACGTGCTGGACGATGACGCGCTTGACCACGGCCAAGTCCTCGACCGTGCTGATGTAGCCCAGGCCCAGGTGGTCGCCCATGCCGATGTTGGTGACGATGGCCACGTTGCAGCGGTCGAACGCCAGGCCTTCGCGCAGGATGCCGCCGCGCGCGGTCTCGAACACGGCCGCGTCCACGTCGGGGTGCATGAGCACGCTGCGGGCGCTGCGCGGGCCGCTGCAGTCGCCCGTGTCGATGCGCAGGTTGTCGACGTACACGCCGTCGGAATTGGTCATGCCGACGCGGTGGCCGGCGGCGCCCAGCAGATGCGCGGTCAGGCGCACGGTGGTGGTCTTGCCGTTGGTGCCGGCCACCGCCACGACCGGGATGCGGCCGTCTTCGCCGTCGGCGTACATGTTGGCGATGATGGCCTCGCCCACATTGCGGCCCTTGCCGAAGGACGGATTCAGGTGCATGCGCAGGCCGGGCGCGGCATTGACTTCCACCACGCCGCCGTGTTGTTCCTCCAGCGGATACAGCACGCTCTCGGCGACGATGTCCACGCCGCAGATGTCCAGGCCGATCATTCGGGCGGCCGACACGGCGCGCGCGGCCATCTCGGGATGGACCTCGTCGGTCACGTCGGTGGCCGAGCCGCCAGTGCTCAGGTTGGCGTTGTTGCGCAGGAAGATCAGCGTGCCCGGGGGCGGCACGGAATCGGCGTCATAGCCCTGTTTCTTCAGCGTGGCCAGGGCGATGTCGTCGAAGCGGATCTTGGTCAGCGAGGTGGCGTGGCCGTCGCCGCGCAGCGGGTCGGCGTTGACCTGCTCGACCAGCTGGCGGATGGTGTGGCGGCCGTCGCCGGTGACCTGCGGCGGATCGCGGCGCGAGGCCGCGACCAGGTTGCCGCCCACCACCAGCAGGCGGAAGTCATGGCCGGGGATGTAGCGCTCGACGATGACTTCCGAGCTGATTTCCTCGGCCACTTCGAAGGCCTGGATCACGCGTTCGCGCGTCTCGATGTTGACGGCCACGCCACGACCCTGGCTGCCGTCGCGCGGCTTGACCACGACCGGGCCGCCCAGTTCCTGGGCGGCTTCCCAGGCTGCTTCGGCGGAGGTGACCGAGCGGCCCAGCGGCACCGGCACGCCGGCCGCGTCCAGCAGCATCTTGGTCAGGTCCTTGTCCTGCGCGATCGATTCGGAGATGGCGCTGGTCAGGTCGGTCTCGGCGGCCTGGATGCGGCGCTGCTTGCTGCCCCAGCCGAACTGCACCATGCTGCCCTGCGTCAGGCGGCGGTAGGGAATGCCGCGCGCGGTGGCGGCGTTGACGATGGAGCCGGTGCTCGGGCCCAGGCGCACGTCCTCGTCCAGCTCGCGCAGGCGCTTGAGGGCGTCGGGCAGGTCGAAGGGCGTGTCGTCCAGCGCGGCGCGCACCAGCTGCTGGGCGAGCTCCATCGCCAGGCGGCCGACTTCTTCCTCGCTGTACTCGACCACCACCTGGAACACACCCGGTTCGATCGTGGTCGAGGTGCGACCGAACGTGACCGGGCAGCCGGCGTGGGCCTGCATGGTCAGCGAGACGATCTGCAGCACGTGGGCGATGGAGACGGCGCCCTGGTGGCCCTCGGGGCGCAGCAGGCCGGTCTGCGGCAGGCGGGCGCGCAGCCGCGCCTCGAAGTCGGGGAGGTTGTCGATGGAGCACTCGGCGTCGGCGCAGGACACGATGGCCTCGATCGCCGTGTTCTTGCTCCACAGATTGGGGCCGCGCAGCGCTCGGATGCGGGAAACTTCCATGGCAGGTATTCCTGTCTGTCTGGCTCAGGCGCGCCCCGATCAGGGCGCGCCGGGGTGGTGTCAGTGTTGCTGGATCCAGCGGCGGACCAGATCGATGGTGGGGCCGGAGAAGGCTTCGTCCGACTGCAGCAGGACGAAGTCGCCGGTGGCGATGGCGTCCAGCGCGCCGGCGATGGCCTTGCCGTGGTCGGGTTCGTCCTCGATGTGCTTGACGCGGCTGCCTTGCGCCAGGCCCTGGCGCAGCAGCGCGCGCGCCTGGCCTTCGGGACGCTTGCTGCGCACCGTGGCGTCGTCGTACAGCACCACGCGGTCGAAGGCGTCGCCCAGCAGCTTGCCCTGTTCGATCAGGTCGGCGTCGCGGCGGTCGGCGCCGGCCGAGTAGACGGCGCAGCGCGCGGTGGCGGGGAATTGGTCGATGGCGGCGATCAGCGGGCGCAGCGCCGAGGCGTTGTGCGCGTCGTCGACCACGACCGTGCTGCCGCCGCGCTCGAACAGCGTGAACTGCCAGGGCGCGTCGGCCTGATCGATGTCGAAGGTCTCGATGCCGGCGCGGATCAGCTCCACCGGAATGTCCAGTGCCCAGGCCGCGCCGACGGCGGCCAGCACGTTCTCGACCTGGAAGGCCACGCGGCCGCCGTGGGTCAGCGGGATCGCGGCCACGTCGGCCAGGCGTTCCTGGCGCGGGCCCTGCGCCAGCACGATGGCGCCGTCGCGCACGAACACGGCGCGGCCATCCTGCTGCAGGTGAGCGGCGATGGCGGGCAGGGCGGGGTCGATGCCGAAGAAGATCACGGCGCCGTCGGACAGCTCGGCCATTTCGACCACGCGCGGATCGCGCGCGTTCAGCACCGTGTAGCCGCCGGGCAGCACCACGTCCACCTGCGTGCGGAAGACGTTGAACATGCGTTCGGCGTCATTGATGTCGAAATCGCCGAGGTGGTCGGCGTCGTCGATGTTGGTGACCACGCCGACCTGGCAGCGGTCGTAGGCCAGGCCCTGGCCCAGGATCACGCTGCTGTCGTTCTCGATGACGGCGGCGTCGACGTTGCGGTTCATCAGGACGCGCGTGCCCGAGGCGAAGTCGGCGCGGTCGCCCTTCTGCACCAGGCGGCGGTCCAGGTACAGGCCCTCGCTGCAGGCCAGGCCGGTGCGCTTGCCCGACAGGTACAGCAGGCGCGCGATCAGGCGCGCGACCACGGTCTTGCCGTTGGTGCCGGTGACGCCGACGATGGGGATGCGGCCGGCGTCGCCTTCGGGGAACAGGTGGTCGACGATGGCCCGGCCCACGGGGCGGGGCGTGCCGTCGGCCGGCTTCAGGTGCATCAGCAGGCCGGGGCCGGCGTTGACTTCGACGATGGCGCCGCGCTGCTCGTCCAGCGGCCGCGAGATGTCCTCGGCCACCAGGTCCACGCCGGCGATGTCCAGGCCGACGATGCGGGCGGCCAGCGTCACGGTCGCGGCGACGCTGGGGTGGACCTTGTCGGTCACGTCGAACGCCACGTTGCCGCTGCGCTGCACCAGCACGCGCTGGCCGTCGGCGGGCACGCTGTCGGCGTCCATGCCCTGGCGGGCGATCTCCAGGCGCGCGGCGGAATCCAGGCGCACCGGGTTCAGCGGGTGATTCTCGGTGCGGCCGCGGCGCGGGTCGGTATTGATCTGGTTGTCGATCAGCTCGGTGATGGAGGACTTGCCGTCGCCCGTGACCCAGGCCGGCTCGCCGGCGGCGGCGGCCACCATGCGGTCGCCCACGACCAGCAGGCGGTGCTCGTTGCCCAGCACGAAGCGCTCGACGATGACGCCGCTGCCTTCCTCGACCGCGACGGCGTAGGCCGACAGCACTTCCTCGCGCGTGGTCAGGTTGGTGAATACGCCGCGGCCGTGGTTGCCGTCATAGGGCTTGACCACCACCGGCAGGCCGATGTCCTCGGCCGCGTCCCAGGCGTCCTCGGGGCTGTCGACCAGGCGGCCTTCCGGCACCGGCACGCCGCAGGTGGACAGCAGTTCCTTGGTCAGGTCCTTGTCGCGCGAGATGCCCTCGGCGATGGCGCTGGTGCGGTCGGTCTCGGCGGTCCAGATGCGGCGCTGGCGCGAGCCGTAGCCGAACTGCACAAGGTTGCCCTCGAACAGGCGGATGTAGGGAATGTCGCGGTCGTCGGCCGCGTCCACGATGCAGGCCGTGCTGGGGCCCAGGCAGTGGCGGTCGATCAGCGTGCGCAGGCGCGCCACGGCGGCGGGCACGTCGAACGGGCGGTCCTCGATGCCGGCCATGACCAGGTTGCGGGCTTCTTCCAGCGCGGCGCGGGTGACCTGTTCCTGCCAGGCGCGCACCACGACCTTGTAGACGCCGCGGGTGGAGGTTTCCCGGGCCTTGCCGAAACCGCCGCGCAGGCCGGCGAGGTTCTGCAGTTCCAGGGTGACATGTTCAAGAATGTGGCCGGGCCAGGTGCCTTCCTTCAGTCGCATCAGGAAGCCGCCCCGCACCCCCGGGCTGCAACGGTGCTCGATCAGGGTCGGCAGCCATTCGGTCAGGCGTTCGTAGAATCCGGGGATCGTGTTCGACGGGTAGTCTTCCAGCTCGCCGATGTCCACCCAGGCTTCCAGGACCGGACGGTAGGTCCAAATGTTCGGGCCGCGCAAAGCCACGACATCGAGAAATTCAATGTCTTTCTTTTTCATGTTTTAATTTGCTCGAGATGCAGGTTGGCACGCGCGGAAGCCCCTATGCATATGACCGCGAATTTGATTGGGGTTGCGCTTAAAGAATAATGCCAACAAGTGGGGGATCCCAGAGATATTCCTAATTAGAAAAATCGGCTGATACTATACGACGCCTTCAAGGGCGGGAACTCGATTTGTTGTAAGGAAAGGACACGTTTTCGGCCCTTGGCGGAAAACAGCTTTGCCACCTTGCATGGCAGTGTCTAGGGCAGTGTCTGGGCCCCGGTATGCGTACCAATGAAAAAACCAAACCTGCATTCAGGCCTTGCCGATGCCTTTCCTGCCCGCTGGCGGGATGAAATCCGCGCCGAACTGACCGATGGCGAAACCCTGCTGGCCTGGGTCGAGATAGACCTGGACCAGCGGCTGAAGTTCCATCCTGGCCTGGTGGCGGCCACGGACAAGCGCCTTTTGGCGCGCAAGGCCGACGACAGCGGCTGGGAGTCCTGGGCGTACGGTCCCCAATTGTCCCTGACGCTGGCCGACCATGCCGGCGCGGCGGTCATGGAATTGCACGACGACAGCGCGCGCCTGGGCATCTGGCGCTTCACGCTGGCCTGCAACCCGCCGGCGCTGCGCCTGCTGGCGCAGTTCGAGGCGCAGCAGGCCATCCGCCTGTCTGGCCAGCCGCCGCAACATGACGGCGATCGCGCCTGCATCATCTGCCACAACCCGATTCCCGAAGACGCCGAGGAATGCCCGGTCTGCCATCGCGAGCAGGCGGCGCCGTCATCGACCTGGGCGCTGCTGCGGCTGTGGCGCTTCGCCAAGCCGTACCGGCTGGCGCTGCTGTCCGGCTTCCTGCTGACGTTGCTGGGCACGGCCGCCGCGATGGTGCCGCCGTACCTGACCATGCCGCTGATGGACGATGTGCTGATCCCGTTCCAGAACGGCGCGCCCATCGACTACGACAAGGTCCGCCTCTACCTGGGCGGCCTGCTGGCCTCGGCTGTCCTGGCGTGGGGCCTGGGCTGGGCCCGCACCTTCATCCTGGCCTGGGTCAGCGAGCGGATCGGCGCGGACCTGCGCACCACCACCTACGAACACCTGCAGAAGCTGTCGCTGGAATACTTCGGCGGCAAGCGCACCGGCGACCTGATCTCGCGCATCGGCAGCGAGACCGACCGCATCTGCGTGTTCCTGTCGCTGCACCTGCTCGACTTCGCCAATGACATCCTGATGATCGTCATGACGGCGGTCATCCTGGTGTCGATCAACCCCTGGCTGGCGCTGGTGACGTTGGTGCCGCTGCCCTTCATCATCTGGATGATCCACGCCGTGCGCGACCGGCTGCGGCATGGCTTCGAGAAGGTCGATCGCATCTGGTCGGAAATCACCAACGTGCTGGCCGACACCATCCCGGGGATCCGCGTGGTCAAGGCCTTCGCCCAGGAAAAGCGCGAGGTCGCCCGTTTCCGCGAAGCCAACAACCGCAACCTGGAAGTCAATGACCGCGTCAACACGGTCTGGTCGCTGTTCTCGCCCACGGTCACGCTGCTGACCGAGGTCGGCCTGCTGGTGGTGTGGATCTTCGGCATCTGGCAGGTCTCGCAGAAGCAGATCACGGTGGGCGTGCTGGCGGCCTTCCTGGCCTATATCGGCCGCTTCTACACGCGCCTGGATTCCATGAGCCGGATCGTGTCGGTGACGCAGAAGGCCGCCGCCGGCGCCAAGCGCATCTTCGACATCCTGGATCACGTTTCCAGCGTGCCCGAACCGCAGAATCCGGCCAAGCTGCCGCAGATCAACGGCCGCATCGAATTGCGCGAGGTGGGTTTCCGCTACGGCAACCGGCAGGTCATCCGCGGTCTGAACCTGAACATCGCGCCGGGCGAGATGATCGGCCTGGTCGGCCACAGCGGCTCGGGCAAGAGCACGCTGATCAACCTGATCTGCCGCTTCTACGACGTGTCCGAGGGCGCGGTGATGGTGGATGGCGCCGACATCCGCTCGCTGCGCGTGTCCGAGTACCGCCGCAACATCGGCCTGGTGCTGCAGGAACCGTTCCTGTTCTTCGGCACCATCGCCGAGAACATCGCCTACGGCAAGCCGGAGGCCACGCGCGAGGAAATCGTCGCGGCCGCGCGCGCCGCGCACGCGCATGAGTTCATCCTGCGGCTGCCGCATGGCTACGACTCGCTGGTCGGCGAGCGCGGTCAGGCCTTGTCCGGCGGCGAACGCCAGCGCATCTCGATCGCGCGCGCGCTGCTGATCGATCCGCGCATCCTGATCCTGGACGAAGCCACGTCCTCGGTGGACACCACCACCGAAAAGGAAATCCAGAAAGCGCTGGACAACCTGGTGCGCGGACGCACCACCATCGCCATCGCCCACCGCCTGAGCACGCTGCGCAAGGCCGACCGGCTGGTGGTGCTGGACCGAGGCCAGATCGTCGAGCAGGGGCCGCACGAGGAACTGATGGCCAAGGAAGGCGCGTACTACCGCCTTTATCAGGCGCAGGCCCGCCAGGCCGAGGCCGACGCCCAGGCGCCGGGCAGCGACGACATGGCCGCCGTGGCCTGACGCGGAAACGGAAACCCAGCCATGACGCTTCCCACATTCCAATTGCGCCGCAATGCCTTCGGCCGCCTGGTGTTCCAGGGCGCCGACGGCCAGGCGCACGAGGGCGTGCTGCCCGTGCGCGCCTTTCCCATCAGCCAGCCGGGCCGGGGCCTATCGCTGGTGACCGCCGACGGCCACGAACTGCTCTGGATCGATCAACTGGCGGACCTGCCCGCCGACGCCGGGGCGCTGGTGGAAGAGGAACTCGCCAGCCGCGAGTTCATGCCGGAGATCCGCAAGCTCAAGAGCGTGTCGGCCTTCGCCACCCCCACCGTCTGGAAGGTCGAGACCGACCGGGGCGAGACGGCCTTCACGCTGCGCGGCGAGGAAGACATCCGCCGCCTGAACGCGCAGACGCTGCTGATCGCCGACAACCACGGCATCTTCTATCTGATCCGCGACCTGATGTCGCTGGACAAGCACAGCCGCAAGCTGCTGGATAGGTTCCTCTAGCCCACCCCCGAAGCGCTGCGCGCTTCCCCCTCAAGGGGGCGCCACTGTGGACCGGCAAAGCCGGCTCCGCGTGGCCCCGCTTGGGCGAGGCCTGCTTCATGCGGCGAGTGTTGGCTTCGTGGGGTAGTTGCTGGGCGGACTTTTAACCAGCACTATCGGGCGTGTTCTGCTTGAACGGCGTGTGCGCTTCCAGTTCGTCCAGGTAGCCCTCGACCGCCGTGGTTTCCTCGTCCAGGAAGCGTTGGATCGCGTCGGCGAAGCGCGGGTCGGCGACCCAGTGGGCGGACCAGGTGGGGGTGGGCAGCAGGCCGCGCGCCATCTTGTGTTCGCCTTGCGCGCCGCCTTCGAAGCGGGCGAAGCCGTGCGCGATGCAGTAGGCGATGGCCTGCATGTAGCAGGTCTCGAAATGCAGGCCCGGCACGTATTCCGTGGCGCCCCAGTAACGTCCGTACAGCGCGTCGCCGCCGGCCAGGTTCAGCGCCGCCGCCACGGGCGCGCCGTCGCGTTCGGCCAGGATCAGCACGAAGGCGTCGGGCTGGTCGCGGTGGGCGCGGTGGAAGAAGTCCGCGCTCAGGTAGGGCGGGTTGCCGTGCTGGAAGTAGGTGGCGCGGTAGCACTGGTAGAAGAAATCCAGCTCGTCCGCGCCGATGGCGTCGCCGCGCAGCCAGCGGTGGCGCAGGCCGGCGGCGGCGACCTTCTTGCGGTCCTGCCGGATCTTCTTGCGCTTGTCGTGGCTCATCGAGGCCAGGAAGGCGTCGAAATCGGCATGGCCGGCATTGCGCCAATGGAACTGCACGCTTTCGCGGACCAGGAAGCCGGCCTCGCGCAGCGCGCGCATGTCGGTATCGGACGGGAACAGCAGGTGCAGCGAGGACACGCCGATTTCCTCGGCGAAGGCGATCAGCGCGCGCGCCAGCGCGGCGCGCTCGTCCGGGCCGGCGGCCAGCAGGCGGGGGCCGGTCACGGGAGTGAAGGGAATGGCCGACAGCAGCTTGGGGTAATAGCGCAAGCCGTATCGCTCGAAGGCGTCGGCCCAGGCATGGTCGAACACGTACTCGCCGCGCGAGTGAGATTTCAGGTACAGCGGCACGGCGCCGGCCAGCGTCTGGCCGCGCCACAGCGCCAGGTAGTGCGGCGACCAGCCGGTCCGTGGCGAGGCGCAGCCGGTCTCGTGCATTGCCCGCAAAAAGGCGTGGCGCAGGAAGGGCTGGTCGCCGGCCAGCGCGTCCCATTGACGGGCGTCGATGCGGGACAGGTCGGTTTCGATGGTCAGGCGCGGCGAGGAATCCATGGGGCAATGATAAAGTCTCCCAGGTTGCGGCCCAAGGCCGCCGCCCCGAGAGGCCGGCGGCCGAGACAGTCGCGGACGCCTCGTAGCGGGCGTCCGCCATTGGAATCCTGCATATGAACAGCAATACCCACCCGCCGGGCGTCGCCTGCCTGCGGGCCCAGGCCCTGCACGCGCTGGCGGTCGATGACTGGGCCGGCAAGCTGGCCGCCGTGCGCGCCATCGACGACGCGCCCATCGTCGATACGGAACGTCGCCTGGAACCGACCCGCGCGCTGCCGGGCCGGCCGGCGCGCCCCGGGCTGGTGTCGCCGCAGCAGCTGCGGCATCGCTCGCCGGCCTCGCCCGAAGGGCGCGCCGCGCTGCTGCACGCGCTGGCGCATATCGAATTCAACGCGGTCAACCTGGCGCTGGACATCATCTGGCGTTTCGCCGGCATGCCGGCGGCGTTTTACCTGGACTGGCTGCGCGTGGCGCGCGAAGAGGCCTATCACTTCGAGCTGCTGAACCAGCGCCTGGCCAGCCTGGGCCATGTCTATGGCGATTTCCCCGCGCACAACGGCCTGTGGGACATGGCCGAGCGCACCCGTGGCGACCTGCTGGCGCGGCTGGCGCTGGTGCCGCGCACGCTGGAGGCGCGCGGGCTGGATGCCTCGCCCATGATCCGCGACAAATTGAACAGCGTCGGCGATGCCGAGAGCGCGGCAGTGTTGGATATCATCCTGGCCGACGAGATCGGCCATGTGGCGATCGGCAACCGCTGGTTCAAGCATCTGTGTGCGCAGCAGGGCAGGGACCCCGTGGCCTGCTACGCGGAACTGGCGCAATTGCACGGCGCGCCTCGCCTGCGCGGTCCGTTCAATCTGGAAGCGCGCCGCGCCGCCGGTTTCGACGAAACCGAACTGGCGGCTTTGCAGGCCGCTTCTCCAACCCTGTAATCATGAGATCCAACAGGATGAAACCCGCCCATCCCGTCACCCCCATCCCGTCGCGCTTCGCACGATCCCGCGCGCTGCTGCTGGCCGCCGCGCTGGCCGCTTCGCTGCCCGCCATGCCCGCCGTGGCGGCCGACAGCTTCGACGGCTGCCTGGCCCGGCTGCGTGCGCCGGCGCTGAAAACCGGCGTGTCGGCCGCCACCTTCGATACCCACACGGCGACGCTGGCGCCCGACATGAGCGTGCTGGATCTGCTGGATTTCCAGCCCGAGTTCCGCACGCCCATCTGGGACTACATGGCGGCGCTGGTCGATGACGAGCGCGTGACCGATGGCCAGGCGGGCATGGAGCGCTGGCGGGCGGATCTGCAGCGCGCCTCGGCCCGCTACGGCGTGGATCCGGCGGTCATCGCCGCCGTCTGGGGCGTGGAGAGCAACTACGGACAGACCCTGGGCGAGCGTTCCCTGCTGGTGTCGCTGTCGACCCTGTCCTGCTATGGCCGCCGGCAGGCGTATTTCCGGGGCGAGTTCTTCGCCACGCTCAAGATCATCCAGGACGAAGGCATCGCGCCCGAGAAGCTGCGGGGCTCCTGGGCCGGCGCTTTCGGCCAGACCCAGTTCATGCCGTCGACGTATCTGCGGTTGGCGGTGGACGGCGACGGCGACGGCCGTCGAGACCTGATAGACAGCGTGCCGGACGCGCTCGCATCCACCGCGAATTTCCTCAAGCACGCGGGCTGGAATGGCGGCATGGCCTGGGGTTACGAGGTCCGGCTGCCGGCGGGGTTCAATGCCGCCGGCGCGGGACGCAAGAACAAGCGCGCCCTATCGCACTGGGCCGGCCAGGGCATCACGCGGGCCGACGGCCGGCCCTTGCCCGCCAGCGATGCCCAGGCGGCGCTGCTGCTGCCCGCCGGTCGCGGCGGCCCGGCATTCCTGGTGACGCGCAACTTCGACGCGCTCTATTCCTATAACGCGGCCGAAAGCTACGCGCTGGCGATCGCGCACCTGTCCGACCGGCTGCGCGGCGGCGGCCCGCTGGTCCAGGCCTGGCCGACTGATGATCCGGGGCTGTCGCGCGCCGAGCGGCGCGAATTGCAGACTCTGCTGATTGCCCGCGGCTATGACATTGGCGAGCCCGATGGCCTCATCGGCGCCCATACCCGGAATGCGCTGCAGAAGGCGCAGCGCGAACTGGGCCTGCCGGCCGATGGGCGGGCAGGCCAGAAGGTGTTGCGGGCCTTGCGCGGCGACGCCGGCTGAGCGGCAAAGGACAAGATTTGCAAATATAGGTTTCCGCGCGCACCGCGCCCCTGGATTCCCGCAAGCCACGGCATATACTGGTTTTCCCCTCTTTTTTCCGGGAGCACGGCGATGAGCCTATTGGATACCTTGGCCTCGATGGCCGGCGGCGGCAACGGGCAGCAGGGCGGTAACGCCTCGCTCCTGCCCGCCCTGATCGAACACCTGAACCAGTACCCGGGCGGCCTGTCCGGCCTGATCGCCAGCTTCCAGAAGGGCGGCCTGGGCGAGATCGTGGCGTCGTGGGTGGGCAAGGGCGAGAACCTGCCCGTCAGCGCCGACCAGCTCGGCTCGGTGCTGGACCCCGGCGTGGTGCAGAGCCTGGCGGACAAGACCGGCCAGGACGCCAGCTCCGTGCTGGGCTCGCTGTCGACGATGCTGCCGCAACTGGTCGACAAGGCCACGCCCGACGGCACGGCGCAGCCCGGCCAGTCGTTCAACCCGACCGACCTGCTGGCTTCCCTGTCCGGCCTGTTCGGCAACCGCGGCTGAATGCCGCCGAGGCCGCGCTGCGTTCCCGCCGCGCCCGGCCGCCGGCGCCTGTTGCAGGCGCTGGCGCTGGGCGCGTTGTTGCCGCTGTCGGCCTGCGCGCCGCGCCGGCCGGTGCAAGGCACCTTCCTGCAGCTGTGGCGCAGCCACCTGGACCTGACGCCCGCGCAGTGGGCCGAGCGCATCGCCGCCTGCCGCCGCCTGGGCAGCCGCGAGATCTTCCTGCAATGGGTCGGCCTGGAAGGCGGCAGGCCCGACGACTGGATGGCGCCCGACGCCGTGCTGGGCCAGATCTTCGACGAGGCCGCGCACCACGGCATGGGCGTGCACGTGGGACTGCCCTACGACCAGCGCTGGTGGAACGTGCTGGCCACGCCCGATGACGAGGCGCTGGCGCGCTACCTGGACCTCACCCGCGAGCAGGGCCTGGCCTACATGCGGACCGCGCCCTGGTCCGCGCGCCGCAATTTTCGCGGCTGGTATCTGCCGTATGAACTGGAGCAGTACAACTGGGCGTCCGCGTCCCGCCAGGCGCTGCTGTGGCCGTGGCTGGACGCCTTTGCGCGCGCGGCCCTGGACAACAGCGGCCACGCGCCCTGCATCTCGACATATTTCAGCCGCCTGGGCGGCAGCGGCACGCTGGAACAGCTGTGGCGCGGCATCCTGGACCATGCGCGCGTGCATCCCATGATCCAGGATGGCGTGGGCGTGGCGGGCCTGGACAACCTGAAGGCGCTGGAGCCGCTGCGCCGTTTGCTGTTGGCGCGCCATGCGCCGTTCGATCTGGTCATCGAACTGTTCGAGGAGCTGCCCTCGGGCAGCACGGATGGGTCCACCTTCAAGGCGCGCTCGGCCGATTTCGAGCGGGTGCGCAAGCAATGGCTGATCGCCGACAGCTACGGCGCGCAGCGCGTCGTGGCCTTCGCGCTGGATCCCTGGGTCATCGGCGACAGCCCTGATGCGCGCGTGCTGCGGCAGGCCTGGATGCGGGCGCGCGCCTGATGCGTGTCGGCCGTCGCGGTTTCAGGCGAAGCCGCGGCCGATGATCTCCCGCATGATTTCGCTGGTGCCGCCGAACAGTCGCAGCGCGCGCGCATCGGACCAGGCGCGGCCGATGCCGTATTCCGCCATGTAGCCATAGCCGCCATACAGCTGCAGCAGCTCGTCCAGCGCCTTGCCCTGGATCTCGGTGGCGTTCAGCTTGGCGATGGCGGCGGTGGTGGCGTCGAGTTCGCCCGCCATCAACTGCGCCAGGCAGTCGTCGAGGAAGACGCGCAGCATGACGCTTTGCGCGCGCGCGTTGGCCAGGATGAAGCGCGAATTCTGGTAGTCGATGACGCGGCGGCCGAAGACCTTGCGGCCACGGATGTATTCAGCGGTTTCCTCCAGCATGCCTTCCAGCGAGGCGGCCGCGCGCAGCGCGATGGCCAGGCGCTCGCGCGCCAGTTCGCGCGTCAGGTATTCGAAGGCCGCGTTTTCTTGTCCCAGCAGGCAGTCGGCGGGCAGGCGCAGGTCGTCGAAGAACAGCTCGCAGGTGTCCTGGCTGTGCTGGCCGATCTTGTCCAGCGGCGCGCTCTTGGCGTAGCCGGGCAGTCCGGCCTCGACGCAGAATAGCGACAGGCCGCGCGCGCCCAGGTCGGGCGCGGTGCTGGCCAGCACGATGGCCAGGCCGGCGTTCACGCCGTTGGTGATGAAGGTCTTCTGGCCGTTGAGCACGTAGTGGTCGCCGTCGCGCACGGCGCGGCTGCGGATCGCCTTCAGGTCGCTGCCGGCGCCGGGCTCGGTCAGCGCCAGCGCGCCGATCAGCTCGCCCCGCGTCATGGCAGGCAGCCAGCGCGCTTTCTGCGCCTCGGTGCCGAAGGCGTCCACGTAGGGCGCCACCATGTCCGAATGGATGGAAAAGCCGATGCCCAGATAGTTGGCGCGGGCCAGTTCCTCGATCACCACCGCCGCGTGTCCGAAGTCCCCGCCCAGGCCGTAGGGCTCGGGCAGGGCGCAGTTGAGCAGGCCTTCCTCGCCCGCGCGGCGCCAGAGTGAAGCCGGCGTGACGCCGGCCTTTTCCCAGGCGGCATAGTGTGGCGCGATCTCCTGCGCAATGAAGCGGCGGACCTGATCGCGGAACAGTTCGTGGTCGTCTCGGAATACGCGGCGCATGCCGCCTCCTTACTTGTTGCCGTAGGGATCGGTGGCGCTGACTTGACCCGTCAACGTCGGCACGGCGGCGGTGCCGCCGAGGAACAGGCTGTAATGATCGCCGGGCTGTAGCGCGGGCAGCGCCAGCTCGGCGCTGGCGGCCGCGCCGCAGGCGCCGGCCAGCGAAGCCCGCACGGGATTGATGGCGCGCGCGGCGGCGGTCTGCGGTTTGATATCGTCGAACAGCGTCGGGCCTTGCGGGCTGACCTTGAGCGCCGCGCCGGCGCAGCCGGGGATCAGGTTGTAGAAGCGCAGCTCGGCCTTGAGCGCGTCCTGCGCGCCGCCGCTGTCGTCGATGCGCGCCAGCGTGACCTTGCCGCCGTCGCGGCGCGCGACCAGGGTGGTGAAGCTGTCTGGCGCCACCTGCAAGGCGCCGGCGGGCTTGCCGTCCACCTGCACCTTGAATTCCTGGTCGCCCTTGACGATGGCGTAGGTGGTGGCGGGCTTGGACGGGCCGACGTCCTGGGCCGGGCCGCCGGCGACCTGGGCGCGCATGGGCGCGCTCTCGGGATTGACGATGCGCACGAAGGACGAGCCGGCGGGCGGCCGGGCGGCGTACAGCTGGGCGAAGGCGCCTTCGGCGCGGGCCGCGCCGGCGGCGGCCAGCGCCAGGCCCAGCGCCAGCAGGGTCGGGGAAAGACGAGGGGTCATGCTTTGGGCTCCGGTTTCTTGCTCAGGCGCGCATCCAGGTACAGGCGTTCCAGCTGCTTGCGGTCGGCCTTGTCCGTGCTGGTGGTGGGGAAGGGGCTGCAGGACAGCAGCTCCGACGGGATCATGTAGGGCGGCAGGCGACGGCCCAGGGTGTCCTTCCAGGCCGCCAGCGCTTCGGGCAGCGGCTGCAGGCCGGCGGCTCCCGGCGTCGCCGGCTCGACGAAGCCGATCAACCGGACGATGGCGCCGTCCGGCCGGCGCAGCGCCACCGTGGCGCCGGCGCGCACGCCGGGCAGCGCCGCGATCGCGGCGTCGATCTCGGCCAGTTCGATGCGATAGCCGTGCAGCTTGATCTGGTCGTCGATGCGGCCACGGAACGTGATCAGGCCCTGGCCGTCGATCTCGCCCAGGTCGCCGCTGCGGTAGCCGCGCTTGCCGCCGCGCGTGAACATGCGCGAGGCGT
This sequence comes from Achromobacter sp. 1011791174, assembly GCF_059760925.1. Lineage (NCBI taxonomy): Bacteria > Pseudomonadati > Pseudomonadota > Betaproteobacteria > Burkholderiales > Alcaligenaceae > Achromobacter > Achromobacter sp. 1011791174. The sequence goes on along the minus strand of NZ_JCBANH010000004.1, from coordinate 89,772 downwards.
TCAGGTCCGGCCGGTTCAGGTAGCCGCGCATGACATGGTCGCCGGCGATGCAGATCTCGCCCTGGTCGATGAAGACGTCGGCATAAGGCTTGGCGCGGCCGATGGGGAAGGGATTCGGCGCGGCCTGGCGCAGCGCCGCGTCGATCTCGACCCAGGTGGTCGAGCAGGTGGCTTCGGTCGGACCGTAGGAATTGATGATGCGCGCATCGGGGAAGCGCTGCCACAGTTCCTCGGCCAGCGCAGGCGAGAGCGACTCGGCGCCGAAGACGAAGACGCGCAGGCCAGGCAGGCTGGCGCCGTTGAAGTCCGGGTTGAACAGCTGCTGCCGCACGAAGGACGGCGTGGACGCCCAGACCGCGATGCCGGTGTCCGCCAGGTACTGCATGAAGGCGCCGCGCTCGGCGATGGTCTCGCGCGGGCACAGCACGCAGGCGCCGCCCAGTTCCAGCGCGCCGACCCAGTTGAACAGCGAGAAATCGAAGCTGAACAGCATCTGGTCCATGAACGCGGGCGCGGCGCCCAGGCTCAGGCAGTCACGGATCCAGCCCGCGAACAGCGTGACGCTTTCGCGCCCGATCTGCACGCCCTTGGGGTCGCCGGTGCTGCCGGACGTGAACATGATGTAGGCCAGTCCGGCCTCGCGCAGCGGCGCGGGGCTGGCGCTGCCCGGCTCGAAGGCCTGGGCCTGCGCGTCGTAGCGCAGGCCGGCGCGAACCAGCTCGCCGATGCGCTTGATGCGTTCGGGCGGATTGATCACGTCGACGGGCACGAAGGGCACGCGCAGCCGCAGGCAGCCCAGCATGGCGACCAGGAAGGCGGTTTCCTTGTGGCCGGAGATCACGATGGGCACGCCGGCGACGGCGCCGGCATTCAGCGCGGCCTGTTCCCAGGCCTGGACCGCCGCCTGCAGCGCATCCCAGCGCAGGACGCCACGGGCATCCACCACGGCGATTGCGTCGCGCGCCGAGCCGGTGTCGGCGAAATCGTAGGCCTTGAAATCGAAATGCATGCGCGGCTCCTTTGCAACAGCGGCGTTCAGGCGCCCTTGCGCTCCGCGATGAATGCGGCCAGGGTATGCACCGATTCCAGGTGCACGTCGATCTCGGTGGGTGGAATCTTGCAGCCGAACTCGCGCTCCACCGCCAGCGCCACGTCGACCGCCGCCAGCGAATCCACCAGGCCGGACTCGATCAGCAAGGTGTCGGGATCGACCTGAGTCAGGATGACGTTCTCGATGAGCGTGGCCACTTTGGCTTCGATAGTCTTGATATCCATGCAATGCTCCGGGACCGCGTCGCGGTCAGAATTGGAAATAGAGAAACCGGGTTTCCTTGTGCAGGTTGACCAGGCAGAAGAACAGCAGGGCCAGCATCACGGCCAGCCAGCCCAGGGTGGGGCGCCAGCGCATCCACGGCGTGGCGGCCTCCTGTGGCTTGAACAGCGCGGGCGAGTAGCGGCCCAGGATCTGATGCGCGTTGGGCGTGAACCAGGCGATGCCCAGCAGGACGACCGCGTAGATCAGCTGCATATGATGCCCCAGCAGCATGCGCCAGGCGTCGCCCCAGGCCAGCCCGTCCACGCGCGCGGCCAGGTCCAGCGCCTCGACGCCGCGCATGCCGATCATGCCCTGCACCAGCAGCATCGCGTCGCCCACGCCATTCGCGCGGAAGAAGGCCTGCGCCACCAGCACGGCGACGAAGGTCAGCAGCACGCAGGCGGCGCGCTTGGTCGGGCCCATCTGGCGCGCGGCGGCCGGCTTGCGGCCGACGACGAAGATCCGCCAGGCGTGGTTCACCGACAGGTACATCGCGTGCAGCAGGCCGAACACCAGGAACTGGAAGCCGGCGCCGTGCCAGATGCCGGCCAGTCCCATCGTGTACACGGTGGGCAGGATGATGCTGCCGGCAAAGCCGCCCGGCGTGGCCACGCCCTGCGTGCCCACCGGCAGATTGCGCTCGGTGCGCCACTTCGACACCGCCATGGCCACCGGGTAGTAGAGATAGGCGGTCAGGTAGCGGGTCAGCGTCATGTGCCAGCGGGCCCAGAACTCGATGATGCTGCCGGCCTTGTACGGCGAATTGAAGTTCAGCGGGAAGCGGATGCCGAACATCTTGGCCAGGCCCAGCGCCATGTCCGAGTAGCCGGAGAAGTCGAAGTACAGCTGCAGCGCGTAGCACAGACTGGCGCCCCAGGAGCCCCAGAACATCAGCTCGCCGGGCGCGGCGAAGCCGGCGTCGGCATAGGGCGCGATGCCGTCGGCCAGCAGCACTTTCTTGGCCAGTCCGATCACGAACAGCATCATGCCGACCGACAGGTTCTCGGCCTTGAAGCGGTAGTTCTCCGGCTGCGCGAACTGCGGCATCATTTCTTTGTGATGCAGGATGGGGCCGGCGATCAGGTGCGGGAAGAAGGTCACGAACAGCACATAGCTGAGCAGGCTGCGTTCTTTGACCACGCCGGCCTTGCAGTCGAGCAGGTAGCCGATCTGCGTGAACGTGAAGAACGAGATGCCCAGCGGCAGGATCACCGAATCCGCGGTCGCGCTGCTCATGCCCAGGTCATTGAGAAAGCCCAGCAGCGCGGCGAAGTACTTGTAGTGGAACAGCAGCGCCAGGTCGGCGCCCACGCCCAGTCCGGTGATCAGGCCCTGCAGGCGCGGCCGGCCCTCGCTATGCAGGATCAGCTGGCTCACCGCATAGTTGAAGGCGATGGAGCCGGCCAGCAGCACCACGAACTGCGGGTTCCACCAGCCGTAGAACACGATGGATGTCAGGCACAGCCAAAGCGCCGCCAGGCGCAGGTTGAGCGGCCCCACGGCGTAATACACGGCCAGCGTGATGGGCAGGAAGACCAGCAGGAACAGATAGGAATTGAATAGCATCGCGGTTCGTCAGGGCGGGGGCAGGCTGTCCAGCACGGACCTTTCGTCATCGGTGAGCGGCAGCGACAGCGCCATTTCCGAAAACTCCCAGACCACCAGTTTCAGACTTTTGGGCCATTGTTCACGCTGTTTCAGCGCCAGCAGCAGCGCGCCGGAGAACTGTCCGCCGTCCAGGCTCAGGTTCCAGATTTCGCGGCCCAGTCCCATGCCCAGCCGTTCGGCGAAGTGGCTGCGGCGGCCGTTGGAGCTGCCGGCCAGCAGCACTTCGACAGGCGGCGCTTCGTCCAGCAGGCCGCCGCTGCGCAGCGGTTCGATCTGCTGCGGGGCGACGCGCTCCAGCTCCGGACGCCAACCCATGCGCGCGTGTTCCAGGCCGGCCAGCACGATCAGATCGCCCATGCGCGGCGCCGGCGCGCCCGGCGCGTCGACACGGAAAGCCTGCTGGCCGACGCCGCCCAGCAGCGGCAGCGCGGCGTCGGCCACGCGTCGCGCGGCGGCTTGCGCGCCTTGCGCGTTCATGTGCACGTCGGTGCGAAAGAACATGGGTTCGGCCGCGCCGGACAGGGCGGGGCGCAGATCGACGAAGGGCACGCCCTGCGCCTGCAGCGCCCGTTGCCAGTCGTCCAGCACGCGTCGCATGGGTTGCGAGGCGGGCAGGCCGCAAAGCCGGTCGGCCTCGATGCGCGATTTGTCGGGCACCGCGACCACCAGCAGTTGCACCTGCCGCTGACGCAACTGATCGGCCCAGTGCCGCATCAGGCGCACGCGCTCGTCGAACACATGCACGCCGGGCCGGGGGCGCAGGCCGTCGCGGTAGAACAGCCAGCCGGGGCAGCCCATGGCGACCTGGTCGCCCAGGTCTCCGAGCAGGCGATAGCGCAGCGATGCGTTCCAGGTATTGAGCGTGTCCTGCGCGGGCAGGCGCAGCGCGCGGTTCAGCGCGCCGCCGGCCGAGCCGTCCAGCCAGGCCGCCGGCGCCACGTCGGCCGGCTTGAGGCCGGCGTCGGCCAGTCGCCAGACGCCCCAACCCAGGCCGAGCGCGAGCAGCAGGCCGGCGACGATGGCGTTGCGGCCATGCCCGGCGGTTTGCGGCTTGTCCGCTGATGCCACGACCTTACTTCCCGATGGCCGCTTGCATGCGGCCGCGCCAGGCGTCGGCGCTCATGATGGAGGCGTTGTCCCACAGACCCTTGGCGTCGGGGCCCTGCGCGTAGGTCGGTTCGAACATCTGCCACACCAGCACCTGCGGCTTGTTCTGCTTGAACGCCGGCGACTCCAGGTATTCCAGCAGCATGATCCAGTGGCCGACGTTGCCGGGCTTCCAGTTCACGGATACCGGGCGGTCGAGCGCGTTGGACAGTTTTTGCGGAAAGCCGAAGTAGGGCTGCACCATGCTGTGGCCGGTGACGTGGACCGGGGCCGGGGCATCGTCCAGCAGGCTCTGGTTCTCGGCCTGGCGGCGCACGGTGAAGGTCTCGCGTCCGGCCTGCTTGCGCTGCTCGGGCGAGAGGAACAGTTCGGCCAGATCGCCGTAACGGCGTTCGTTGAACACGCTGCCCAGCGGCAGGCCGGTGCCGGGCTTGCCGGCCAAGGTCTTCACGTCCTGCCTGATGCGTTGCGCCAGCGCGTCGGCGGTGGCGTCGGCGGCGGCCTGCGTCCAGTGCTGGTCCGTGCGGTAGAACACGTCCTGTCCGCCGTCCTTCAGGCGCCGCAGCACGGCCTCGTCGTCGAAGGTCGCGATGCCCGCGGCCTTGAGCTTGTCCTGGATGGTCTGGTAGCGCCGCTTCACCTCGGGGCTGAGCGCCTTTCCATCGGGCAGCTTGTCCTGGTAGAACAGCGTCTTGTCCGGCAGCACCAGCACTTCGAGCTGGATGCCCTTGGCCGCCAGCGCGTCGCGCGTCTCGCGCACCAGTTGCGTGGACGCGTCGATGCCGCGCGTGTCGACCTGGGTCAGGCTGCCCCAGCCGGGGAACAGCCAGTTGTCCTTGCCCTGGATCACGATGGACGAGCCTTGCTGCGCGTGCGCGGCGCCGGCGGACAGCGCAAGCGTGGCGACCGCCGCGCCTACAGCCAGTCGATGCAGGATCGTGGAGGGAGAGGAGGAGAAAAGGGTCATGCGTGCTCCTTGCGATGCGGGCGGGGTCAGTACGACAGGGTCAGGTTGATGAACAGGCCTTTCGCCCGGTCGGCGGCGCCCCCGCCGATATTGAATCGATATTGCGTCGTCAGGTCCAGATAGGACCGTGGCGCGTTGTAGTGGTCTTCGCGGAACCAGTAGCGCAGGTTGAAGCCGGGGCCCGCGCCCAGGGACCAGGATTTGCCGTTGCCCAGCAGGTCGTAGGAATCCTGGCCGTCGATGTTCAGGCCGGACACGCGGTTGCGGTTCCACAGCCAGTCCGCCGCCACCACCGCGTAGGGGAAGAACACCAGTCGGTCGCTGATGGCGTCCACGCGGTAGCTGCGGCCCACGCGCAGTTCGCCGGCGCCGAAGGCCTGGTCGCGTTTGAGCTTGCCCGAGCTTTCCGCGCTGTCCTTGCCCGAGTTGTTGTCGCGTAGCCAGAAGCGGGCGGGCATGTCCTGCCAGGAGTAGCCGGCCTGCACATAGCCTTCCATGGTGAACCAGTCGGGGCGGTCGATGCGCAGGCTGGTGCCTTCGTACATGCCATAGGTGACATAGGCCAGCCAGCCGCCGCTGCCGGCGTCCGTCTTGTAGTGGGCGGTCTGATTGCCGGTGTTCAGTGCGCAGCGCAGTTCGTCGGGCCGTGGCGTGAACGTGCCCTGCCGCGTGGCGCTGCCCAGGTTGAACTGGCGTTCCAGGCCGAAGGTCAGGCCGACCTCGGTGGACGGCGTGAAGCGCATGCCCAGCGAGCCCACGGTGGTCGGAAGGCCGGAAATGCCGTTGTTGGATGTTTCGTCCACCTGGATATTGCCGCCGCCGCAAGGGTTCGACACGGTCTGGCTGGCGGTCTTGCCGCCGTTGTTGTACAGCGTGTTGGACAGGCGGCCGTACAGCTCGAAGGTGCGCGTGGACGAGTTCAGGAAATCGGAGGGACGCCAGAAGATCTCGGCCGTGCTGAACACCGCGTCGCCGGGCACCGTGATGGCCGCGCCGCCCAGGCCGGACGAGGCCGGCCGCGCGCCCCGGTAGCCGGTCGAGATGTAGCCGCCCCACTCGCGCGACAGGCCGGCGATGCTGCTGCGGGTATCGAAGCGCTGCTGCGGGGTCAGGTCGAGCTTGCCGGCGTCGTCCTGGTCGATGGCTTCCTTGAGCCGGTCCACCGCGCCGCGCTTGTCGCCCACGCCGGACAGCGCATAGCCTTCGTCGAGGATGGCGGTGGGCGGGGCCTTGCCCGTGGCGCGCGCGGCCTGGAAGTCGCGCAGCGCCTCGCGGGGCTGGCGCATGCGCTGGTGCAGATAGCCGCGCTGCATCAACAGCGTCGGATCGTCGGGCTGGGCCGCCAGGGCCTCGCTCATGCGCTGCTTGGCCTCGGCCATCTGCGCCGCGTTGCCGGCGGCCAGCGTGGTGGTCAGCAGCCGCTGCAGGTCCTTGCTGCCCGGATCCTGTTGCGCGGCCTTGCGGGCCTGCGTGATGGCTTCCTGGTAGTCCTGGCGCGCATAGGCGGCATAGGCCAGCGAGGCCGGCCCGCCGCTGCCCGCCGCGTCCGAGGGCAGCAGCTCGCAGGACGTGCCGTAGGGCGTGTCGCGGCAGTCCTGGACCGGCGCGGGATAGTTGGCCAGCGTCAGCGTGGCGGGCACGGCGGGGCGGGAGCGGGCGCGCTTGACGCGATCGGCGCCGGCCTCGTCCTTGGCGCCCAGCGGTTCCACCAGGGCCAGCGCGCGGGCGCTCTGGCCCCCGGCCAGCGCGGCATCTGCGGCGATCAGGCGCACATTGCGCCGTTGGCTGTCGTCCAGCCAGTCCTGCTTGAGCGCGGCGTCGAAGTCGGCGTCGGCTTCCTCGGTCTTGCCCTGGCGCTGGCGCAGATAGCCGCGCATGACCAGGGCCACGGTGTTTTCGTCGTCCTGCCTGAGCGCGTCGGTGGCCGCGTCCTCGGCGGCCGCGAGCTGGCCGTCCAGCATCAGCGCGGTCATCAGCAGCAGGCGGTGGCTGGCGGTGTCGGGCGCCAGCGCCACGGCTTGCCGCGCCAGCGGGACGGCGTCGCCAGGCCGGTTGGCGATCAGCGCCTGATAACCCTGTTCCGCCGGCTTGACCGCCATGCGCCGCTTCATGGTGGCGCGACGCGCGGCCAGATCGCTCTGGTTCGGCGCGCCCAGCGTCATCGCCTGGTTGGCGGCCGTTTCGGCTTCGGCGTACTTGCCCTGGGCTTCCAGCGCGTCCAGCCACAGCATGGCCCAGGCGCCCTGCTTGGGATCGATGCGGAAAGCCTGCTCGGCGCCGCGCTGGGCGGCGGGGTAGTTGCCGCTGTTGTAGTCCGCGTAGGCGCGCGTGGCGATGGGGAAGCCGCGGCGGTAGGCGCTGGTCGTGGCCGGCGCGCCCCCGGCGGGGGGTGCGCCGGCCGGACGCGCATTGGCCGCCGGGGCGGCGGGCGTCGCCGGACGCAGATTGGCGCGCGCCTGCCGCAGCGCGGGCGTGTCCAGGCCGCTCTTGACCGCATCGTCGGCGGCCCGTTCGGCCTCGTCCAGCTTGCCCTGCTTCTGCAGCGCGTAGATCAACAACAGGCGCAGGCGTTCGACGTCCGGGCGCAGCGCGATCGCCGATTCGGCCTGCTGCTGCGCCTGCGCGTAGCGGCCGGCGTCGTAGAGCCTGTAGCCCTCGTTGGCGAATTGCCAGGCGGCGCCTTCCAGCGGCGCCTCGGCGGCGCGCGCGGCCTGCTGGGCGGCGGCGGGCGCGCCAGTCCACAGGCAGGCGAGCGCGGCGGACAGGACTAGCGTGCGGGTCAGGGGCGTCATGGGGTGGCGGGTTTGTCGTCGGTGGTCGGGGGCGCGGCTTGCGCTTGCGCGCCTTGTTGGAAATCGATGGCTTCCTTGAGCGTGCCGGCGTCCAGCCAGCCCTGCTCAAGCAGGATGGCGCCCAGCGGTTTCTTGTCGCGCGCCTGGATCTCCAGCGCCTGCGCCAGCTTGTCCTCGTCGATGGCCTGCCACGACAGCAGCAGTTCGCCCAGGCGCTGGCGCTGTTGCGCCAGCTGGTCGGTGGATGGGAAGTCGTGCATGGTCTTGTCCCAGGCCAGCCGCTTGCCCGTGATGAGATGGCCGATGAACAGTTTCCACGCGCGCGCCGCCGCCATGGCGTTGATGAAGTTGCCGACGATCATGCGCGGAACGGACAGCACGGCGTGCTCCCAGCCGTACATATTGCCCACGAAATACATGCGCTGGACCACGCGCAGCAGCAGCGCGACGGCGTTGAGCCACATCAGCGTCACCAGCCAGCCTCCGGGTCGGAAGTATGAGGGGTAGTACACGGTCCACCAGCCGAAGCGGTCGGCCAGATAGAACAGGAAGAAGTTCGCCAGCAACAGATAGGCCAGGATGGCGATGAAGGACGTGACCAGGCCCTTGCGGTCGCGGAACAGCAGGTAGCGGGTGGCAAACGATCCGGTCCAGCCCACTTGCTGCCAGCCTTGCAGGCCGATGCCCAGCGTCCAGCGGGCCTTCTGCCGGTAGGCAGTGCGGAAGGTGTTGGGAAAGTACTCGCGCACGCCCAGAGGCATGGACAGCGTCGTGACTTTCTCCGGGCCCAGTCCGAACCAGGAGCGCCGGCGCGCCACATACTCGACCGGGAATTTGCCGAATATCTGGCGCATGCCCCGCTGCGCCAGCCGCGCGCCGATATCGTAGTCCTCGGTCAGCGTGTCCGTGTTGAAGGGCTGGTTGTTGGTCTCTGCCGCCAGCTCCATCAGCGCGCGCCGCGAGAAACAGGTGCCCACGCCCGCCGACGGCACCATCTTGGACAGGCTTTCGCGGACCACCAGGTCCTTGGTGTGCCATTCCGCGAACTCGTCCATGTAAGTGCCGGCGACGAGCTCGTGTCACTCGCGCTCCAGCGAGGTCACGGGCAATTGGATGAAGTCGATGCGCGGCAGCAGGTAGTTGTAGTACTTCAGTTCCAGCGGGTGCAGCACGTCTTCGCTGTCGTGCAGGATGACGCCGGCGAAGGGCTCGGGCTGCTTTTCGTTCTGCGCGAAGATGGCCTGCACGATCCAGTTCAGGCAATCGGCCTTGCAGGTGGGGCCGTCGTGCGGCACCTCGACGCGCACCAGCTGGCGATAGCGCCGACGCATGCGCTCGACTTCCTTGATCGTGCGCTCGTCGTTCTGGTAGGTGCCGGCGAAGATCATGTAGTTCTTGTACTCGAGCGTGGACACCATGGTCTCGAGCATGGATGCGATCACGTCGTACTCCAGCCATGCCGGCACCATGATGGCCAGGGGCTGTTCCTCCTTGGCGCGCAGCTGCGCCGCCGTGAGCCGGGCATAGCGCCGGTCCTCGACGAGCCTGCGGCGCAGCGCCCGCACCCAGAACCAGCCGTCGATGAACAGATCATCCAGGCTGGACAGCAGGATGATGATGCCGACGACGGCGGTCACGATTTCCAGGCCACGGTAGTAGTCCGCCGCCAGATAGGGCCAGTAGAGCGTAGACATGGCGCGTCTGCCGGCCTTAACCGTTGCCCTTGTTCTTGCGGCGGGTGACGCGCAGCGCCAGGATCAGCACCAGCACCAGCACCAGCAGGCCGAAGCTCAACGCCGGCACGCTCCACGAGATATAGCGGCGCCATTCGAAGAAGGCGCTTTCCCCGGCGCCGGGCGGCTTGCTGGCATCCGGGTTGGTGCTGTCGATCCAGGCCACCGGACCGTTGGCGGCGATCACGGCGATGTCGCCGCGGTTAAGCACGAAAGGCGTATCGAGCTTGCCGCTCTGCGGGCCCAGCGCGTGCCACAGCACGCCGTCCTGTCCGCCCGAGCTGACCACTTCGGCCGTGCTCAAACCGCTCAGGCCGGAAATGTCCAGCCAGGTGGCGGACCTGCCCGCCACCAGCAGCTGTTTCTGGTCGCTGACCTGGACCTTGGGCTTGGCGCCATCCAGGGGCACTTCCAGCGCCAGGAAGGTACGCGCGGGCTTGGCGGCCTGGCCGGCCGGCGACACGGCGAGTTCGGCGCGCGTGGCGGACACGCCACTGGCTGTCGCGATGCCGATCAGTTGCTTGAGGCTGGTGGGTGCCTTGGCCAGGTAGCTGTCGGGAACCAGGACCTGCGGATTGCCCGCCAGCAGGGGCAGCAGGCCGGTGAACGTGCCGTCGGGCTGGGGCTGGCCCGGCTTGACATGGCTGGTCGGCAGCACGCTGACGGGATAGCCCTGCGGGATTTCGTTGCAGTCCACCGAGACGGGCTGGCGCTGCACGCTGACGCGCACGGCGTTGTTTACGCCCAGCGCGTAGCCGGGCACGCGCGCCGTCAGGCGTTCCGGACGGCCGTCGGCGTCGAGCTGCTTGGCGCCTAGCAATATCCCGTTCCAGAATACCGAGGCCACCGGCCGGGTGGACGAGGCGCCGGGCGCGGCGGCCAGGTCGATGATCAGTTCGTCCGGCATGCGGCCGTCGGAGGACACGGAGGCCAGCGGGAAGTTGACGTTCCAGTCGCCGCGCGCGACCACGTCGAAGCTGTCGGGCGCGCCGCCCAGCGCGCTCAGGCGCACGCCATCGCCCTGGAAGGACTGGGGCGGCGTGGCGGTCTGCACCTGTACCTGGCGCGACACCAGGATGCGACGCCACGCCGCATTGAACACGCCCGCCGCCTGCGCGCCGGCGTCCGGCGCCACCGCGATCACGGACAGACGGCCCATCGGCGCGAGACGGACTTCCTTGGCGGCCATGTCGGCGCCGGCCAGCGGCGCGCGTGCCTGGCGCCAGGACTTGAACGCGTCGGCGGCGTCCGGGTCCGAGGCCAGTTCGGTCTGCAGCGCATCGAGCGCCGCATTGAGCTTGGCGCGCAGCGCCGGGCTGGCGATCACGACGTCGCCGGTGACGGCTGGCGCGCCCAGCACCAGCAGCGCGCCGATCTCCGCGGCCGAGGCCAGCTTGTGCCGCTCTTTGCCCGCCACGGCGGCGAATATGGGCGTCTGCGCGAGGCCAGCGGGAACCTGCAGGGCGCGCGTGTCGATCTCGTCGCCGACGGCGGGGAAGGCCTTGACGTCGACGCGCTTGCCGGCGCGTTGCATCGCCACGCCCATGCGCCAGGCGCTGTCGTAGGCTTGCTGGTCGAGCTTGGTGTCCGACACCAGCAGCACCGGCTTGCCGGGCAGCGTGCTCCAGGCATCGTCCAGGTTGCCGATCGCCGAGGCGTCGTAGCGGTAGCTCAGGCGCGTCTGCGGAGAGATCGTCAGCGCGTTGGCGGTGGCGCGGTTGCTTTCACAGCGGCGCAGCGCGATCTCCGACTGCCAGTCCACGCCCAGCCGCAGGAAGCCGGTGCTGCGCAGGCGCTGTTCCAGTGGCAGGTTGCGCAGGACGGGGCCGTTGCCGTCGGCGATGTTCTGCGCCGCCAGCGGCACGCCGTCGGCCCACAGGACCAGGTTGGTGCGGCCCGGTTCATCCTTGGTGTAGCGCGCATCGAAGTTGAGCGTGGCGTCGGCGATGGGAACGCCGCGCGGCACGGGCAGGTAGAAGTCCTGGTGCGCATCGCTGTTGCTCAGCACCACGGGCTCGCTGATGCCCAGGTCCGCCAGTGAGGTATCGCGCGTGATCCAGTCATCGCTCTGCAGGCGCCGCAAGGCGTCGCCCGCGGGGCTTGCCACGGCGGCCATGGGCAGTGCAAGGCCCGCCGCGATCAAGGCGCGGCGCAGGTGGGAGGCGATGGGAGGGAACGTGTTTCTATGCATGGGGGCTCCTGGCCGAAGAGGGCGAGGCGTGGAGGCTCAGGCCGGCTGGCTGGCGGCCGGGCCGTAAGGGTCGAATTCGGATACCGGGCGGCCGCAAAGCGCATCGACGATGCGCCGGCTGGCGTGGCCGTCTCCGTAGGGATTGATGCGGCGGGAGAAGGACGCGTGCAGCGCCGGATCGTCCAGCAGGCGGTTCACTTCCGTGACGATGCGTTGCGTATCGGTGCCGACTAGGGCCACGGTGCCGGCCTGCACGGCCTCGGGCCGCTCGGTGACGTCGCGCATCACCAGCACCGGCTTGCCGAGATAGGGCGCTTCTTCCTGCACGCCGCCGGAGTCGGTGAGGATCAGGTGCGACTGCTGCATGAACCAGACGAAATCCAGGTAGTCCAGCGGATCGATCAGGTGGACGCGTTCCAGGTTGCCCAGGTCGGTCATGACCACGGAGCGGACCTGCGGGTTCAGGTGCACGGGGTACACGATCTGCAGGTCGTCGCGCCTGGCCAATTCGGCCAGCGCGGCGCAGATGTTCTTGAAGCCGCCGCCGAAGCTCTCGCGACGATGGCCGGTGACCAGCAGCAGCCGGCGTGTCGGATCCAGCCACTGGTAGCGCTGCGCCAGCGTTGCGGCCAGCGCGCCGCCCGGCGCGAGCTTGGCGCAGGTCATGGCCAGCGCGTCGATCACCGTGTTGCCGGTGACCGTGATGCGGCCGGGCAGGTGCTCGCGCAGTAGGTTCGCGCGCGATTCGGCGGTGGGCGCGAACAGCCAGTCGCCCACGGCGTCGACCACGCGGCGGTTCATTTCCTCGGGAAACGGCATGGCCAGGTTGCCGGTGCGCAGCCCCGCCTCGACGTGGCCGATGCGCACGCGCCGGTGGAAGGCCGCGAGCGCGCAGGCCGACGCGGTGCTGGTGTCTCCATGCACCAAGACGCAGTCCGGCTGTTCGCGTTCGAGCACCTCGTCCACGCGGCTGATGAGCCGGGCGTACAAGCCGTTGAGCGTCTGGTTGGGCACCATGATGTCCAGGTCGTGCTGGGCATGCAGGTCGAATAGCGCCAGCACCTGGTCCAGCATCTGGCGATGCTGACCCGTGACGCAGACCACGCTTTGGATCGCGGATTCGTCGCGCAGGGCGGCGACCAGGGGCGCCATCTTGATGGCCTCGGGACGGGTGCCGAATATGGAAAGTACTTTCATAAGCATGGGTATTTCCCTCGCCTGGTGTATTTCCTAGCCTATATTATGTAATGAAAATATTCGTAATACGTGACGTATTATTAATTTTGTGCATTTGAAAGCGAGCCCCCGCCTTGAATTGTTTGTATAGGCGTTAATTCGCTATTTTGAATGAAAATGGGGTCGCATTGGTTTCAAATTGCTTTCAGTTACCCGTAATTTTCGATTCTTGTAGATTGAATCACGGGATTTTCGTGCGATTTTGCTGATCCATGCCATTTCCAAATCTTGCAGAGTATGAATTTTGAGTATGGGTGCGTCAGAATGCCGATCGTTCGGTCTCACGCCCAGACAGATTGACGTTCAGCGCTTGACCTTGAAGTAACTGCAGGCTTCTTAATGTGCCGCATCTGCCCACGACGCCAAGGACGAACATGAGCGACAGCCACCAACACGCCGAAGTGCGCGCCTTGCCGGAATCCCGGCTGTGGCTGGCTTTCGGACTCACCGGCACCTACATGGTGGCGGAGATCGTCGGCGGCCTGGTGACAGGCAGCCTGGCGCTGATCTCCGACGCCATGCACATGATGACCGACGCGATCGCGCTGCTGCTGGCGCTGATCGCGATCCGAGCCGGACGCAAGGCCGCCGATTTGCTGCGCACCTACGGCTACGCGCGCTTCGAGATTCTGGCGGCGGCCGTGAACGCGCTGGTGCTGCTGGGCGTGGCGTTCTACATCCTCTACGAAGCCTATCGCCGCCTGTCCGCGCCGCAGGACATCCAGTCCCTGGGCATGATGGTGGTGGCTATCGGTGGTCTGATCATCAACCTGGTCTCGATGCGGCTCCTCGCCAGCGCGAAGGACGACAGCCTCAACGTGAAAGGCGCCTACCTGGAAGTGTGGGCCGACATGCTGGGTTCGGTGGCTGTGATCGTCGGCGCCATCATCATCTGGCTCACGGGCTGGCGCTGGGTGGACTCGGCGCTTGCCGTGGCGATCGGTTTCATGGTCTTCCCACGCACTTGGGTGCTGCTGCGCGAATGCGTCAACCTGCTGCTGGAGGGCGTGCCGGCGGGCATGAGCCTGGACGCGGTGCGCGACGAAATCGCGGGCGTGGAGGGCGTGGCGACGGTCCATGACCTGCATCTGTGGGCCATCACGCAAAGCCAGCCCATGCTGACGGCGCACGTGGTGCTGGCTGACGGCGCGGATGGGGAAAGCGTCAGGCGCGCCATCGAGGCGCGCCTGCATGAACGCTACGATCTGCACCACACCACGCTGCAGATGGAGCGCGACGACCGCAGCGTCCACGAAGCGGGGCACTGAGCGGGTGACGCGTTGTCGCCGCCTAGGCGCTGTCACGGTTTATTGTCGTCGCCGTGGCTGTTGCTGAGTGGGCGGCAGGTTCACAGGATGGCTGCGCGCGGCGGACGAAAAAGGAAAAGGGCGGATCGGTTGCCCGTCCGCCCTTCGCCGTTACAGCGTGATGCTTGCTAATTTGGTGGAGCCGGGGGGAATTGAACCCCCGTCCGCAAGCCCTCCGCAACCAGTTCTACATGCGTAGTCGATTTATTTGGTTTTAACCCTGGACTTAGCCAACCGACAGGCCGGACCAGAGCGATTCACGTAATTTAAGCCTGAACCGTGTGACCCCAGTGCAGACCGATTCCTTGTGAATGTCGCTGCTGCGGTTCGAGGGTTGCCCCCCTAGGAAGTTGCCTTCCTCCGCCTGACCCAAGGACAGATCAGTGCAGCGGCTCACCGCTTAAGCGGCGAGAGCGAAACGCTCGTCGTTGGCGTTTGTAGTGTTCCAGTGGTTTAACGAGCTTACTGGTGCTCGGCATGCCCTGAGTTGTTTCGCGACCCACGTCGAATCCGGATCGGCCCCAAGAACTCCATTGTAGCGGTAAACGCGATAGCCCGCTGCATTCCCGCGCGTCGCGCCGCCGGGGCGTGGCGCGCGGGAGACGGCTGCGGCTCAGCTGGCCGCGTTCGGGCAGGCGGGCTTGGCCGTGGTCACCATGACATCCTCGGCGGCATGGTCGCGCCGGCCGCCGCGCGAGGCTGCCATCAGCGCGATGGCCAGCCCGACCGAGACCGCGACGATGATCGCCGCGGCCCCGCCCAGCGCAGCCAGACCGTAGGTGTCGATCACGTGTCCGCCGACCACCGCGCCCAACCCGATGCCGATATTGGCGCCGGAGATGTTGAGCGATGCCGCGAAGGCCGGCGCCTCGGGCGCGGACTTCATCAGGCGCACGTGGCAGACGATGAACAGCGCGGCCTGGGCGATGCCCCAGACCGCCAGCGCGGCGGCCAGCAGGCCATGCGAGTGGATGACTGGCACCAGCGTGGCCAGGCCGGCGGCCATCAGCGCCGAGAACAGCGCGGTGGCGCCGAGCGGGCTGCGGTCCACCAGGCGGCCGCCCACGGTATTGCCGATCAGGCCGACCGCGCCGAACGCCATCATGGTCCAGCCCACGATCTGGCCGTTGAAGCCGGCCAGCCGTTCCAGCATGTCCGCCAGGTAGGTGTAGGCGGTGAACATGCCGGTGAAGACCAGCAGCGACAGCAGCACATGGCCGACCACGATGGGCTTGCGCAGGATGCGCAGCTGCGTGACGAGCTTGACATCCTCGCTCTGGATGCGGGTGCTGGGGAATGCGATCCACAGCAGCAGGGCCTTGGCGAAGGCGACGGCCGACAGCACGCCGAAGGCGGCGCGCCAGCCGAATGCATCCGAGATCAGCACGCCGATGGGAATGCCGAACACCGTCGCCGCCACGATGCCGAAGGCCACCAGCGAGATGGCGCGGCCGGCGCGCGCCGGGCCGACCAGCTCGACAGCGGTGGCGCTGGCCAGCGACCAGAACACGGGCAGCGCCAGCGCGGGCACGAAGCGCGCCACGGCCATGACCCAGATGTTGGGCGCGGCCATGGCCAGCGCATTGGACAGGCCGAACAGGATCAGCACGCCGATGAACAGGCGCTTGCGCTCGATGTTGGCCATCAGCGCCGTCAGCAGCGGTCCGGTGGCGGCGACCGTGAAGGCGAACAGCGTGACCAGCAGGCCGGCCTGGGACACGGTGACGTCCAGATCGCGAGCCAGGCCGGGAAGCAGGCCGACGATCAGGAACTCGGTGGTCAGGATGGTGAAACCGGCGGCCGAAAGCAGCAGGATGGGCAATAGCATAGGCATTCCTCAGGCGCGCGCGTGAAGCCGCGCGCGGGTGGACGGGCGTTGTTGAAGGGTTGAATACAGGTCTGGGTGAGCGGCCGGGGCGCAAGCCGGGCGCATCGCGCGCGAGAGCCGAAAGGCTGTCGGCGGGCGGACGGGGCGTCGGGAAGATGAAAAGTGGTGCCGACGCCGGCAGTCGCCGAAAAAAACAATCCGGATCAGTCCGGATGTTTTCCATGTCGATACTTTAAACCACTTGCATTGCAGGATAAAGCGCGTGGCGTCGTACAAATTGTTCGACAGAACGAGCTAATCCGGCGGAGGGGGGCAGAGCTTTCGTCAGCGCTCCTGCGTTGTGGCGCAGGCTGTGAATGGCCGCGGACGGCACGACGTCCGCGGCACGACCTGGCGCGGATTCAGCGCAGATCGGCGGGCAGCAGGGGCTCGATAGCGGCCCAGAGTTCGGCGGGGGAGTGCGCGCAGCGCTCGGCTTCCCAGCTGCCTACGTTGTCTTCTTCGCCCACATAGCCATAGGCTGCGGCCACGGCCGGCATGCCGGCGGCATGGGCGGCCTGGATGTCGCGCAGGTCGTCGCCGACATAGACGCAGCGTTCGACGGCGAAACCGGCCTCGCGCGCGGCATGTTGCAGGGGCAGGGGGTGCGGCTTGGCGTGGGCGGTGGTGTCGCCGCAGACCAGCACGGCGCTCTCGCGGGTCAGGTCCAGGAATTCGACGATGGGCAGGGTCAAGTAGGTGACCTTGTTGGTCACGATGCCCCACGACAGGCCGCGCTCGCGGATGCCGGCCAGCAGTTCGACGATGCCGGGGAACAGCTTGCTGTGCACGGTGGATTCGGCGGCGTAGTCTTCCAGGAACTGCAGGCGCGTCGGCTCATAGTCGGCGTCGCCCGGTTTCAGGCCCAGCGCCACGCGCAGCAGGCCACGCGCGCCTTGCGAGGCGACCGGACGCAGGGCTTCGTAGGGCATGGGTTCCAGGCCCTTGCGGGTGCGCTGCCGGTTGGCCGCCGCGGCCAGGTCGGGGGCGGTATCGGCCAGCGTGCCGTCGAAGTCGAACAGGATCAGTGCGCTCATTTGCGGGTTGCCATCAGGTAGTTGACCGAGGTGTCGGCCGACAAGGAATAGATCTGCGTGATCGGGTTGTATTCCATGCCGCGCATCGACACGGGCTCCAGGTTCGCGCCGCGCGCGGCGGCCGACAGTTCGCTGGGCTTGATGAACTGCTCGTAGCTATGGGTGCCGCGCGGCAGGAGGCGCAGCACGTATTCAGCGCCGACGATGGCGAACAGGAAGGACTTGGGGTTGCGGTTCAGGGTCGAGAAGAAGACCCAGCCGCCAGGCTTGACCAGGGTGGAGCAGGCCCGCACCACCGAGGCCGGATCGGGCACGTGCTCCAGCATTTCCATGCAGGTGACCACGTCGTAGCGCGCGGGCTGCTCGGCCGCCAGTTCCTCTACGGGCACCTTGCGGTATTCGACCTTCACGCCGGATTCCAGGCCGTGCAGCTTGGCGATCTTCAGCGATTTTTCGGCCAGGTCGATGCCGGTGACCGTCGCGCCGGCGCGGGCCATGGACTCGGACAGGATGCCACCGCCGCAACCCACGTCCAGCACCGTCTTGCCGGCCAGGCTGCCGGCGCATTCCTGGATCCATTCCAGGCGCAGCGGATTGATGGCGTGCAGGGGCTTGAACTCGCTTTCGGGGTCCCACCAGCGGCTGGCCAGCGCGCTGAACTTGTCCAGTTCGGCCTGGTCGGCGTTGACGGTGGCGGGAGCGGAATCTTCGATATGCGTGGTCATGGGCGGTCCGGCGTAGAGGCGGCGCTATATATAGAGGGCCAGCGCGAATTCCATCGCCAGGGGCGAGGCGCGTCCGGAATGCACCGGGTTGGTGCGTTGCTGGCTGAGTCCGGACGAAAAAAAGGGCCTCGCTATGCGAGGCCCCTTATTGTAGCTAGTCCGGCAATTACTTGCGGCTACCCACGATTTCGATCTCAACGCGACGGTTCTGGGCGCGGCCCTGAGCGGTCTTGTTCGAAGCGATCGGGGCCTTCTTGCCCTTGCCTTCGGTGTAGATACGGTTCGGATCAATGCCCTTGCTGACCAGGTAGGCCTTGACCGAAGCGGCACGGCGCTCGGACAGCTTCTGGTTGTAGGCGTCAGAGCCGATCGAGTCGGTGTGGCCGACGGCGATGATCGTTTCCAGATCGATGCCCTGGGCTTGCTGGGCAACTTGATCCAGCAGCTGGCGGCCTTCCGGCTTCAGCGTCGACTTGTCGAAGTCGAAGAACGTGTCAGCGTTGAAGACGACCTTGGCGGCTTGCGGGGTCGGCTTGGCCTTTTGTTGCGCAACCGGAACGCCGTCGCAGCCGGGGATGCCGGTGGCCGGGGTCCAGAAGGCGTCGCGCCAGCACAGTTCGTTCGTACCGTTCTTCCAAACGTTACCGAACGGGTTGCGCCAGTTGTCCACCGTGTTGGGGTAGGACTGGGCCGAGGCTACACCCGAGGCCGTGACGGCGGCGAAGGCGAGCGCCAGAGCGAATTTGGAGGGTTTGTTCATGTTTCTCCTCGTTGAGCTTGAAGCTGGATAAGTGACTCGCAGCGAACCCCCGCCGCATATCAGGAAAACGGGGCCAGTATAGCAACGCCAAGAGCTGGTTCAAAGGAATAGCTACTGGGTTTCCTGCGTGCTGGAAACAATCTTAAGGCATTTGGGGGGCTTTGGCTTCCCTGGAGAGGCGCATTGGCGCTGGATATGGCGATTTCGGCGCTCCACCCGTTTTCCATGTTGGTTTTTGGCAACAGGCCCGGCGGCGGTCTTCCCGACATGCCGCGAGCCTTGCCGGATGCGGGCCGGGCTGGATGGTGTCCAGGCTGCCGGGGAACCGCTACCTGAATCGAATGATAGAATTTCCCGTTTACCCGGCCCGGGTTCCTCCTTACACGATTCTGTCGTTATATATATGGATTCCTTTGCCAAGGAGACGCTTCCGGTATCGCTGGAAGAAGAGATGCGCCGCAGTTACCTTGATTACGCGATGAGCGTGATCGTAGGCCGGGCGCTTCCGGATGTGCGGGACGGCCTCAAGCCCGTCCACCGGCGCGTGCTCTACGCGATGCACGAACTGAACAACGACTGGAACCGCGCCTACAAGAAGTCGGCGCGTATCGTCGGGGACGTCATCGGTAAATACCACCCCCACGGCGACCAGTCCGTCTATGACACCATCGTCCGCATGGCGCAGGATTTCTCCATGCGTTACATGCTGGTCGACGGCCAGGGCAACTTCGGCTCGATCGACGGCGACAACGCGGCGGCGATGCGTTACACGGAAATCCGCCTGGCCAAGATCGCCCACGAACTGCTGGCCGACATCGACCAGGAAACCGTGGACTTCGGCCCCAACTACGACGGCAGCGAGCAAGAGCCGCTGCTGTTGCCGTCGCGGCTGCCCAACCTGCTGGTCAACGGCAGCTCGGGCATCGCGGTGGGCATGGCCACCAATATTCCGCCCCACAACCTGCAGGAAGTCGTCGACGGCTGCCTGTACTGCCTGCGCAATCCGAATTGCACGGTCGACGAGCTGATCGAGCTCATCCCGGCGCCGGACTTCCCCACGGGCGGCATCATCTACGGCATGTCGGGCGTGCGCGAAGGCTACCGCACCGGCCGCGGCCGCGTGATCATGCGTGCCAAGACGCACTTCGAAGACCTTGAAAAGGGCAACCGCCAGGCCATCGTGGTCGACGCGATCCCCTACCAGGTCAACAAGAAGACGCTGCAGGAACGCATCGCCGAGCTGGTCAACGACAAGAAGATCGAGGGCATCTCCGACATCCGCGACGAGTCGGACAAGGACGGCATGCGCCTGGTCATCGAGCTCAAGCGCGGCGAAGTGCCCGAGGTGGTGCTGAACAACCTCTACAAGAACACGCAGCTGCAGGACACCTTCGGGATGAACCTGGTGGCGCTGGTCGACGGCCAGCCGCGCCTGCTCAACCTGAAGCAGATGCTGGACTACTTCCTGCAGCATCGCCGGGAAGTGGTCACGCGCCGCACCGTGTTCCAGCTGCGCAAGGCGCGCGAGCGCGGTCACGTGCTGGAAGGCCTGGCCGTGGCGCTGGCCAACATCGACGACTTCATCGCCATCATCAAGGCGGCGCCGACGCCTCCCGTCGCGCGCCAGGAACTGATGGCGCGTTCGTGGGATTCGTCGCTGGTGCGTGAGATGCTGTCGCGCGCCGACGGCGACACGCCGGGCGGCCGCGAGGCTTTCCGTCCCGACGACCTGGGCGCGGAGTTCGGCCTGCAGGGCGATGGAATGTATCGCCTGAGCGATACGCAGGCGCAGGAAATCCTGAACATGCGCCTGCAGCGCCTGACCGGCCTGGAGCAGGACAAGATCGTTGGCGAATACAAGGACATCATGTCCACCATCGCCGACCTGCTCGACATCCTGGCCCGTCCGGAGCGCATCACCACCATCATTGGCGAGGAACTGCAGGCCATCAAGGCCGAGTTCTCGACCGGCGCCAAGGACACGCGTCGTTCCGACATCGAGCTCAACGCGACCGAACTCGACACCGAAGACCTGATCACGCCCACCGACATGGTCGTGACGCTGTCGCACGGCGGCTACATCAAGAGCCAGCCGCTGTCCGAGTACCGTTCGCAGAAGCGCGGCGGCCGCGGCAAGCAGGCCACGGCGATGAAGGAAAACGACTGGATCGACCAGCTGTTCATCGCCAACACGCACGACTTCCTGCTGTGCTTCTCGAACCGCGGCCGCGTGTACTGGCTGAAGGTCTGGGAAGTGCCGCAAGGCACGCGCAACTCGCGCGGCAAGCCCATCGTGAACATGTTCCCGCTGGCTGACGGCGAGAAGATCACCGTGGTGCTGCCGGTCAAGGAATTCAGCGACGACCACTACGTGTTCATGGCGACCACGCGCGGCACGGTCAAGAAGACCCCGCTGTCCGACTTCTCCAACCCGCGCAAGGCCGGCATCATCGCCGTGGATCTGGACGATGGCGACTACCTGATCGGCGCCGACCTGACCGACGGCAAGCATGACGTCATGCTGTTCTCCGACGCCGGCAAGGCCGTGCGCTTCGACGAGAACGACGTGCGTCCGATGGGCCGCAACGCGCGCGGCGTGCGCGGCATGCAGCTCGAGGACACCCAGACGGTGATCGCGCTGCTGGTTGCCGGCGACGAGACGCAAAGCGTGCTGACCGCCACCGAGAACGGCTACGGCAAGCGCACGCCGATCACCGAGTACACGCGCCACGGTCGCGGCACCAAGGGCATGATCGCCATCCAGACCAGCTCGCGCAACGGCAAGGTGGTCGGCGCCGTGCTGGTCATGCCGTCAGATGAAATCATGCTGATCACCACCGGCGGCGTGCTGGTGCGCACCCGTGTCGCGGAAATCCGCGAAATGGGCCGCGCCACGCAAGGCGTGACGCTGATCAACGTCGATGACGGCAGCTCGCTGTCCGGCGTGCGGCGCGTGGTGGAAAGCGATGCCGACGACGACAGCGACCTGGATGAGAATGGCCAGGACGCCGGCGACGAAGGCGGCGACGCAACGGATTCGACGGAACCTACGGAGCAATGATGGCCCGCCCCTGGAACTTCTCGGCTGGCCCCTCGGCCCTGCCCGAGGTGGTATTGCGGCAAGCCGCCGCGGAAATGCTGGACTGGAACGGCAGCGGCATGTCGGTGATGGAAATGAGCCATCGCGGCAAGCATTTCGTGCAGATCTGCGACGAAGCCGAAAGCGATCTGCGCGAGCTGCTGAGCCTGCCGGCCGACTACGCCGTCATGTTCATGCAGGGCGGCGGTTCCGGGGAAAACGCCATCGTTCCCATGAATCTCATGGGACGCCGCGGCACGCCGGCCGCGGACTTCGTCGTCACGGGCCATTGGTCCAAGCGTTCGCACGCCGAAGCCGGGCGCTACGGCAGCGCCCACATCGCCGCCAGCAGCGCCCAGGCGACGCAGCTGGACGGCCGCGAGCAGGCCCCGTTCACCTGGGTGCCCGCCACCGATACCTGGCAGGTGCGCAAGGAATCCGCCTATCTGCACCTGTGCAGCAACGAGACCATAGGCGGCGTGGAGTTCCTCGACTGGCCCGACACGGCCGCGCTGGGCGCGCCCGATGTGCCGCTGGTCGTGGACGCGTCCTCGCATTTCCTGTCGCGTCCGCTGGACGTCGCGCGCTGCGGCATGGTGTACGCCGGCGCGCAGAAGAACGCCGGCCCGGCCGGCGTGACCATGGTCATCGCCCGCCGCGACCTGATCGGCCACGCCTTGCCGATCTGCCCGTCGGCCTTCGACTATGCCAACGTCGCCGCCGAGCACTCGCGCTACAACACGCCGCCCACCTTCGCGATCTACATCGCCGGGCTGGTGTTCAAGTGGGTCAAGGCCAACGGCGGCGTGGCCGGCATGGAAGCCGCCAACAAGGCCAAGGCCGACCTGCTGTACGGCTACCTGGACAGCACCAGCTTCTACCGCAATCCGATCCACGCGCCCGTGCGTTCGCGCATGAACGTGCCGTTCGTGCTGCGCGACGACTCGCTCAACGATGCCTTCCTGCAGGGCGCCGAGGCCGCCGGCCTGACGCAGCTGAAGGGGCACAAGAGCGTGGGCGGCATGCGCGCCTCCATCTACAACGCCGTGCCGCTGGCCGCGGTGCAGGACCTGGTCGCCTACCTGAAAGAATTCGAGCGCCGCCATGGATGAAGACCTGCAGCGCGCGCTGCGCCCGTTGCGCGACCGCATCGATGCGCTCGACGCGCAGATCCTCGACCTGCTGTCGCAGCGCGCTCGCGCCGCGCAGGAAGTGGGCGAGGCCAAGCACGCCGCCCAGGCCGACGGCCCGGTGCTGCGGCCCGAGCGTGAGGCCGAAGTCATCCGCCGCCTGCAGCAGCTCAATCCCGGCCCCTTTCCGAACGCCGCCGTGGCTTCGGTCTGGACGGAAATCATCTCGGCCTGTCGCGGCCTGGAGCGCGGCATGACGGTTGCCTACCTGGGCCCGCAAGGCTCGTTCTCCGAGCAGGCGGCGCTGGAGCATTTCGGACACGCGGTGCAGAAGCTGCCGTGCCCGTCCTTCGATGAAGTGTTCCGCGCCGTCGAGGCCGGCCAGGCCGACGTGGGCATGGTGCCGGTGGAAAATTCCACCGAAGGCGCCGTCAACCGCAGCCTGGACCTGTTGCTGAACACGCCGCTCAAGATCCTGGGCGAGCGTTCGCTGGTGATCCGTCATTGCCTGATGTCGAAATCCGGCGGCATGGACGGCATCAAGGCCATCGCCGCCCACCCGCAGGCGCTGGCCCAGTGCCAGGGCTGGCTGACCCGCAACTATCCCGACGTCGAGCGCGTGGCCGCTTCCAGCAATTCGGAAGCGGCGCGCATGGCCGCCGCCGATCCGTCCGTCGCGGCGATCGCCGGCGAAGTGGCCGCGCCGGCCTGGGAATTGCAGGTGGTGGCCTCCGGCATCCAGGACGATCCGCACAACCGCACGCGCTTCCTGGCCATCGGCTATATCGAGCCGCTGGTCAGCGGTCAGGACAAGACCAGCCTGATCCTGGCCGTGCCGAACCGCGCCGGCGCCGTCTATGAAATGCTGGCGCCGCTGGCGGCCAATGGCGTGTCCATGACGCGCTTCGAGTCGCGCCCGGCCCGCACCGGCCAGTGGGAATACTATTTCTACGTCGATGTCCTGGGGCACCGCAACGACGAAAACGTCGCCAGTGCCCTCGCCACCCTGCAGGCGCAGGTCGCCTATCTGAAGGTGCTGGGTTCCTACCCGGCGCCGTGAGCCTTCACCATGACCAACGCATCCAAGCCTCTCGTCGCCCCCGCCCACGTCAGCGCCATCGCGCCCTACCAGGCGGGCAAGCCCATCGAGGAACTGGCCCGCGAGTTCGGGCTGGATCCGGCCGGCATCGTCAAGCTGGCGTCGAATGAAAACCCGCTGGGCATGCCCAAGTCGGCGCGCGCGGCCATGCTGGCGGCGGCCGAGTCGCTGGCGCGCTATCCGGACCCCAACGGCTTTGACCTGAAGTCGGCGCTGGCCACGCGCTACGGCGTGCCGATGAACTGGATCACGCTGGGCAACGGTTCCAACGACATCCTGGAAATCGTGGCGCTGGCGCTGCTGGAGCCGGGCACTTCGGCCGTGTACGCGCAGCATTCCTTCGCCGTCTACCGGCTGGCCACGCAGGCGCGCGGCGCGCGCCACATCGTGGTGCCGGCCAAGGACTACGGCCATGACCTGGACGCGATGTTCGACGCCATTGCTGACGACACCCGCGTGGTCTTCATCGCCAACCCGAACAATCCCACCGGCACCTTCGTGCCGGGCGAGCAGGTCGCTGCTTTCCTGGAGCGCGTGCAGGCCGCCCATGGCGACCGCGTGACCGTGGTGCTGGACGAGGCCTACAACGAATACCTGGATCCGGAATTCCGCTTCGATAGCACCGCGCTGGCGCGCCGCTATCCGAACCTGATCGTCTCGCGCACCTTCTCCAAGGCCTACGGCCTGGCCGGCCTGCGCGTGGGCTTCGCCGTGTCGCAGCCGGCGCTGACCGATCTGCTCAACCGCGTGCGCCAGCCGTTCAATGTCAACACGCTGGCCCAGGCCGCCGCCATCGCCGCGCTGGCCGACAGCGCCTACCTGGAAGAGGCCTACGCCACCAACAAGGCGGGCAAGGTCCAGCTGTGCCAGGCCTTCGATGCGCTCAAGCTGCGCTACGTGCCCAGCTACGGCAACTTCGTGCTGGTGCATGTGGGCGACGCGCCCCGCATCAACCTGGAATTGCTCAAGCGCGGCGTGATCGTGCGTCCGGTGGCCGGCGACGGCCTGCCGGAATGGCTGCGCGTGTCCATCGGACTGCCGCAGGAAAACGCCCGCTTCATCGAGGCGCTGAGCGCGATCCTGGCCGCATGAACGGTGTTTCCGCTTCCGCCGATCAGGGGGCCGCTGGCCCCCTGATTCCTGTCCTGGCCGTGGCGGGCGTGGGGTTGATCGGCGGTTCGTTCGCCGCCGCGCTGCGCCGCGCCGGCAAGGTCGGCAAGGTGCTGGGGGTAGGGCGCAACGCGCAATCGCTGGCGCGCGCACTGGAACTGGGCTTGATCGACGAGGCCGTCAGCGCCGAGGTCGCGGCGGCCCGGGCCGACATGATCCTGCTGGCCACGCCCGTGGGCGGCCTGCGCGACCTGCTGGTCCGGATGCTGCCCACGCTCGCGCCGCGCGCGATCCTGACGGACGCCGGCAGCACCAAGGCCGAAGTGGTCGATGTGGCGCGCGCCGCCCTGGGCGGGCGTTGCGCGCAGTTCGTGCCTGGCCATCCCATCGCCGGCGCGGAACGCACCGGGCCCGAGGCGGCCGACGCCGGCCTGTATCGCGGGCGCAACGTGGTGCTCACGCCGCTGCCCGAGAACGCGGCGGAGGACGTGGCGCGCGTGCGCGCGGCCTGGCAGGCCTGCGGCGCGACGGTGGTCGACATGGAAGCGCAGGCGCATGACCGCGTGTTCGCCTCGGTCAGCCATCTGCCGCACCTGCTGTCCGCCGTCTACATGGAGCAGGTGGCCACGGCCGCCGACGCCCGTCGCCGGCTGGACCTGGCGGGCAGCGGTTTTCGGGATTTCACGCGCATCGCGGCCGGTTCGCCGGAAATGTGGCGGGACATCTTCCTGTCCAACCGCGATGCCATGCTGACGGAACTGGCCGAGGTACGCGCCGTGCTGGACCGCGCCGAGCGCGCGATCGCGGACGGCGATGGCGCCGGCCTGCAGGCATTGCTGGAAACGGCGGCGCAGGCGCGCCGCGACTGGCGCAAGGAGTAGCTGAATGGGCGCTTTGCCTTATCTTGATCTGCCGCGCGTGCGGCGCGCCCGGGGCGAGATGTCCCTGCCGGGTTCGAAGAGCATTTCCAACCGCGTGCTGCTGCTGGCGGCGCTGGCCGAGGGCCGCACCGAGATCACCGGCCTGCTGGACTCGGACGACACCCGCGTCATGCTGACCGCCTTGCGGCAGTTGGGCGTGAACGTGTCCGAGCTGGATGCGGGCCGGGTCACCGTCGAGGGCGTGCGGCGCTTTCCGGTCGAAAGCGCAGAGCTGTTCATGGGCAACGCCGGCACCGCCATTCGTCCGCTCACCGCCGCGCTGGCCCTGATGGGCGGCGACTACAAGCTGTCCGGCGTGCCGCGCATGCACGAGCGTCCGATCGGCGACCTGGGCGATGCGCTCAATGCCCTGGGCGCCCGCGTCGGCTACCTGGGACAGCCGGGCTATCCGCCGCTGCATATCGGTCGCGGCGAGATCATCGCCGGCGCCGTCACGCGCGTGCAGGGCTCGGTGTCGAGCCAGTTCCTGACCGCCTTGCTGCTGGCCGCCCCGATCGAAGCCGGCCGCAGCGGCAAGCCGATGACGATCGAAGTCGTCGGCGAGCTGATTTCCAAGCCCTATATCGAGATCACGCTGAACCTGATGGCGCGCTTCGGCGTCACCGCGCGCCGCGACGGCTGGAGCCGTTTCGTGATCGAAGGCGGCGCCGCCTACCGCAGCCCGGGCCGCATCGCGGTCGAGGGTGACGCGTCCACGGCGTCCTATTTCCTGGCGCTGGGCGCGATCGGCGGCGGTCCGCTGCGGGTCAGCGGCGTGGGCGCCGACAGCATCCAGGGCGACGTGGGCTTTGCCCAGACGCTGGCGGATATGGGCGCCTCGGTCAGCTACGGTCCGGACTGGATCGAGGTCAGTGGCGTGAACGTCGCCGACGGCGAGCGGCTCAAGGCCTTCGATACCGATTTCAACCTGATCCCCGACGCGGCCATGACCGCGGCCGCGCTGGCCCTGTATGCCGACGGCCCGTGCCGGCTGCGCAACATCGGCAGCTGGCGCGTCAAGGAAACGGACCGTATCCACGCCATGCAGACCGAGCTGGAGAAGCTGGGCGCGACCGTGGAATCGGGGCCGGATTGGCTGCGCGTGACGCCGCCCGTCCGGGGCGGCTGGCGCGATGCGCACATCGGCACCTGGGACGACCATCGCATGGCCATGTGCTTCTCCCTGGCCGCGTTCGGCCCGGCCGCCGTGCGCATTCTCGATCCGGGCTGCGTCAGCAAGACGTTCCCGGGTTACTTTGACGTATACGCAGGCCTGGTTTCGGCCTGAGCCTTATTCTGCGATTCATGACCGTTACCTCCGCAAATCCTGTTGTTGCCGCGCCTGTCATCACCATCGACGGGCCGACCGCCTCCGGCAAGGGCACCGTGGCGCACCGCGTCGCCAAGGCGCTGGGCTGGGATGTGCTGGACAGCGGCGCGCTCTACCGCCTGACGGCCCTGGCCGCCATGCGCCAGGGCGTGGCCGCCGAGGACGAGCCGGCGGTGGCCCGGGTCGCCGAGACGCTGGATGTGCGTTTCGACGGGCCGCATGTCTACCTGGAAGGCGGCGACGTCGGCCACGAGATACGCCGTGAAGAGGTGGGCAACTTCGCTTCCCGCGTGGCGGCGTTTCCCGGCGTGCGCCAGGCGCTGCTGGAGCGCCAGCGGGCTTTCCGTGTCCCGCCGGGCCTGGTGGCCGACGGGCGCGACATGGGCACGGTGGTGTTCCCCGATGCGTCCCTCAAGGTATTCCTGGTGGCCGACGTGGTCGCGCGGGCGGAGAGGCGGCGTAAGCAGTTGATCGAAAAGGGAATTTCTGCTAATCTTGACGACCTTTTGCGGGATATGCGCGAGCGGGATGCGCGCGATACCCAGCGCGCGGCCGCGCCGCTCGCTCCCGCGAAGGATGCCCGGGTGCTGGATTCGTCGAATCTGACGATCGCGGAAACCGTGCAAGCCATCCTGGATTTCTGGCGGGAATCCGGAAACGCCTGACGCGAGCTTTTGCTCATTCAGGCTTTTCGAGCCCGTTTTTCTTGGCCCTGCTGACGGGCCGGCCTTCTTCGCGGGACATCCCCTCAGGGAACCCGAAGACCAGGCAGGCAAGCAGGTACTTTGACTCCACTGCGGCGGGCAATCCGCTGTGGTGTGTTCTTAACGGCCATTTCGGCCTAATGGATTTCAACCCCATGTCTTCCGTTTCCACTACCGCCACCGGCGGCGAAAGCTTCGCCGACCTTTTCGCACAAAGCCTCAAGAGCCAGGACATGAAGTCCGGCGAGGTCATCAGCGCCGAAGTCGTGCGCGTCGACCACAACTTCGTCGTCGTCAACGCCGGCCTGAAGTCCGAAGCGCTGATCCCCCTGGAAGAGTTCCTGAACGACCAGGGCGAGCTCGAAGTGCAACCCGGCGATTTCGTCTCGGTGGCGATCGATTCGCTGGAAAACGGCTACGGCGACACGATTCTGTCGCGTGACCGCGCCAAGCGCCTGTCGGCCTGGCTGCAACTGGAAAAGGCGCTGGAAAACGGCGAGCTGGTCACTGGCACCATCACCGGCAAGGTGAAGGGCGGCCTGACCGTCATGACCAACGGCATCCGCGCGTTCCTGCCGGGTTCGCTGGTGGATCTGCGTCCGGTCAAGGACACCACCCCGTACGAAGGCAAGACCCTCGAATTCAAGGTCATCAAGCTCGACCGCAAGCGCAACAACGTCGTGCTGTCGCGTCGCCAGGTGCTGGAAGCCAGCATGGGCGAAGAGCGCCAGAAGCTGCTCGAAACCCTGCACGAAGGTGCAGTGGTCAAGGGCGTGGTCAAGAACATCACCGACTACGGCGCGTTCGTGGACCTGGGCGGCATCGACGGCCTGCTGCACATCACCGACATGGCCTGGCGCCGTGTCCGTCACCCGTCCGAAGTCCTGCAAGTGGGTCAGGAAGTCGAAGCCAAGGTCCTCAAGTTCGACCAGGAAAAGAGCCGCGTCTCGCTGGGCGTCAAGCAGCTGGGCGAAGACCCGTGGGTGGGCCTGGCTCGCCGCTACCCGCAAGGCACCCGCCTGTTCGGCAAGGTCACCAACCTGACCGACTACGGCGCGTTCGTTGAAGTCGAAGCCGGCATCGAAGGCCTGGTGCACGTCTCCGAAATGGACTGGACCAACAAGAACGTCGATCCGCGCAAGGTCGTGACCCTGGGCGAAGAAGTCGAAGTCATGGTCCTGGAGATCGACGAAGACCGTCGCCGCATCTCGCTGGGCATGAAGCAGTGCCGCCAGAACCCGTGGGAAGAGTTCGCCACCAACTTCAAGCGTGGTGACAAGGTCCGCGGCGCCATCAAGTCGATCACCGACTTCGGCGTGTTCGTCGGCCTGCCCGGCGGCATCGACGGTCTGGTTCACCTGTCCGACCTGTCGTGGACGGAAACCGGCGAAGAAGCCGTGCGCAACTTCAAGAAGGGCGACGAGATCGAAGCCGTGGTTCTGGGCATCGATACCGACAAGGAACGCATCTCGCTGGGCATCAAGCAGCTGGAAGGCGACCCCTTCAACAACTTCGTCGCCACCTACGACAAGGGCGCCGTGGTTCCGGGCACCATCAAGTCGGTCGAAGCCAAGGGCGCCGTGATCACGCTGTCCGTGGACGTCGAGGGCTACCTGCGCGCTTCCGAGATCTCCTCGGGCCGCGTCGAAGATGCCACCACCGTCCTGAAGGCCGGCGAGAACATCGAAGCCATGATCGTCAACATCGACCGCAAGACGCGTTCGATCCAGCTGTCGATCAAGGCCCGTGACAACGCCGAGACCGCCGAAACGATCCAGCGCATGTCGGAAGCCAGCGCCTCGTCGGGCACCACCAACCTCGGCGCGCTGCTCAAGGCCAAGCTGGACCAACAGCGCAACGACGGTTAATACGTGACCAAGTCGGAGCTGATCGCCGCCCTGGCGGCCCGCTATCCTCAGCTGGCCGCCCGGGACACCGACTACGCGGTCAAGACCGTGCTCGATGCGATGACCCAGGCCCTGGCCTCGGGCCAGCGCATCGAGATCCGCGGTTTTGGCAGCTTCTCGTTGTCCCAGCGGTCTCCCCGCATCGGGCGCAACCCGAAGTCCGGCGAACAGGTGCTGGTGCCTGGCAAGCAGGTGCCGCATTTCAAGGCGGGCAAGGAATTGCGCGAGCGGGTGGACCTGGTCGGCGGCAACGAAGAGGACGCTCAATCTTCCGGATCGAGCGAACCGATGCCGTCTCTGGCGGGTCTGCACGCCATGCACTGATGGCCGGCAGGACCAGGCTGCCTTCGTGGCGGATCTGACCCCGAGCAAAGCCCCTTGAGCGATCAAGGGGCTTTGTTTTTTTGGGCGCCGCATCAAGTCCGCGGCAAGGCGCGCTTGTCGCTTACAATTGACGCCTCGATTTTTCTGGAGCATGCGCCATGCGCTACCTTGTCTGGGCCCTGCGATTGCTCGTGTTCGTCGCGGTTTTGATGTTCGCGCTGAAGAACACCAATCCCGTGGAAGTCCGGTTCTATGCCGATTACGTGGTTCAGGACGTGCCGCTGATCGTCGTCATGCTGGTGGTGTTCGTGCTGGGCGCGCTGTTCGGCCTGCTGCTGACGGTGCCGGCCGCCATGCGCCGCCGCCGCGAGGCCATGCGCCTGCGCCGCGAACTCGACCGCGTGCAGGCCGCCGTGAACGGCACGACGCCGTCCGTGCCGCCGGAAGCCGTGGCGCCCATGTCGCCGCTGTAGCGGAGCAGGCTCGCCCGCGAAGCGTTGCACGTGATGGGTGGACGGATGGCGTCCACGGATAACTGAATTTCTTCAAGAGCCCGTATAGTGGATTTTGAACCTTGGTGGTTGATTTTCGTGCCGGTGCTGTTCGCGCTCGGCTGGCTGGCCGCGCGTTTCGACATCCGGCAAATGCTGCGTGAAACCCGCAGCCTGCCGGATTCCTATTTTCGCGGGCTGAATTTCCTGCTCAATGAACAGCCGGACCGCGCCATCGACGCCTTTGTCGAGGTCGCCAAGCTCGATCCCGAGACGACCGAATTGCACTTCGCGCTGGGCAGCCTGTTCCGGCGCCGCGGCGAGATGGAGCGCGCCATCCGTGTGCACCAGAGCCTCCTGAACCGATCCGATCTGCCGTCCGCCGAGCGCGAGCACGCGCAGCACGAACTGGCCCAGGACTTCCTGAAGGCCGGCATGCTCGATCGCGCCGAGAGCGGTTTCGAGCAGCTCAAGGACACTCGCTACGCCTTGCCGGCGCTGCGCTCGCTGATCCGCATCTACGAGTCGGAGCACGATTGGCCGCGCGCCATCGAGGCCGTCAAGACCCTGCACGGGCTGGTGGACGAGCCCGTGCCGCAGATCGTCCATTACTACTGCGAACAGGCGCAGACCGCGCTGCAGGCCAAGCCGGCCGACCTGGACGCGGCGCATGTCGCGCTCGAGGCCGCCGACCATGCGTTGACGATCGGCGACACGGCCGTCACGAGCAAAGGCACGAAGGTGCGCACGGCCATGCTGCACGCGCGCGTGGCCTTGCTGGAACAGGATCCCAAGCGCGAGCGTCTGTACCTCGAATCGGTGATGACCGACGCGCCCGAGTATGCCGGGCTGGTGGCCGAGCAGGTGCTGGCCAACTACCGCGCGGCCGGCCAGGAAGCGGCGGGGCTGGACCTGCTGCAGCGCCAGTACGCGCGGCACGCCTCGCTGGATCTGTTCAATGTGATCTTCCGTGAATTGCGGGTGCAGCAGGGCGCCTCGCCCGCCTGGGCGTTCGCCCGTGGCGCGTTGCGCCATCATCCCTCGCTGCTGGGCCTGGACCGCCTGCTGGAGGCCGAGCTGGCCAACAGCGATGGCGCGGCAGAAGACGGCCCCGTGCAGGGCGCGGACCTGACCCTGTTGCGCAGCCTGATCCACAAGCATACCCAGCGGCTGGACCGCTATGCCTGCCGCAGCTGCGGCTTCCAGGCGCGTCGTTTCTATTGGCAATGTCCTGGCTGCAACGCGTGGGAAACCTACGCGCCGCGCCGTCTCGAGGAACTTGAATGAGCTCATTTCCCGCCGAAACCATCGCGCGCAGCCGTGTGCTCGTGGTTGGCGATGTGATGCTGGACCGCTACTGGTTCGGCGAAGTGGAACGCATCTCGCCCGAGGCGCCGGTGCCTGTGGTGCGCGTGGCGCGCCGTGAAGACCGTCTCGGCGGCGCGGCCAACGTGGCCCGCAACGTCGCGGCCCTGGGCGGGCATGTCACCCTGATCGGCGTGCTGGGCGAGGACGAGGCTGGCGCCAGCGTGCGCAAGCTGGCGCGAGAGGCCGGCATCGAAGGCGAACTGATCGTCGATCCCACGCTGCACACCACGTTGAAGATGCGCGTGCTCGGCCGCCAGCAGCAGTTGCTCCGCGTCGATTTCGAGCAGCATCCGGAAACGGCCGCGCTTGACAGCATCGATGCCGCTTTTGCCCGCCATCTGCCCAACCACGACGTGGTGGTGCTTTCCGACTATGCCAAGGGCGTGCTGACGCGTGTCGAGCCGCTGCTGGCCCAGGCGCGCGCGGCGGGCATCCCCGTGCTGGTGGACCCCAAGGGCGATGATTATTCGCGTTACCGCGGCGCCACGCTGGTGACGCCGAACCGCTCGGAAATGCAGCAGGCCGTGGGCCGCTGGAGTTCCGAATCCGAACTGACCGGCCGGGCGCAGCAACTGCGCGCCGAGCTGGACCTGGAAGCCTTGCTCGTGACCCGTTCGGAGCAGGGCATGACTTTGTTCACCGACGCCGGCCGCGACCATATCGACGCCCAGGCGCATGAGGTGTTCGACGTATCCGGCGCGGGCGACACCGTGCTGGCGACGCTGGCCGTCACGCGCGCCGTCGGCTTGCCCTGGGCCGAGGCCATGGCCTGGGCCAACAAGGCTGGCGGCATCGCCGTGGGCAAGCTGGGCACCTCCGTCGTCACGGCCGCGGAATTGGCAGGAGAAACAGCATGATCATTGTTACCGGAGCCGCCGGCTTCATCGGCAGCAACCTGGTGCGCGGCCTGAACCGTCGCGGCATCACCGATATCCTGGCGGTCGACGACCTGACCGAAGGCGACAAGTTCGTCAACCTGGTGGACTGCAAGATCGCGGACTACATGGACAAGGACGACTTCCGCCGCCGCGTGCTGGACGGCAGCCTGTCGCACGTCCGCGCGGTGCTGCACCAGGGCGCCTGCTCGGACACCACCGAGCGCAACGGTCGCTACATGCTCGACAACAACTACCGCGTCACGCTGGAGCTGCTCGAGTTCTGCCAGGCGCGCGCGATCCCGTTCATCTACGCGTCCTCGGCGGCGGTGTACGGCGGTTCGTCGGTGTATGTCGAAGATCCCGCCAACGAAGGTCCGCTGAACGTCTACGGCTATTCCAAGCTGCTGTTCGACCAGGTGCTGCGCACCCGCATGGACACGCTCAAGTCCCAGGTCGTGGGCTTGCGCTACTTCAATGTCTACGGTCCGCATGAACAGCACAAGGGGCGCATGGCCTCGGTCGCCTTCCACAACATGAACCAGTTCCTGGAACATGGCCATGTGCGGCTGTTCGCGGGCTGGGACGGCTATGTGGACGGCGGCCAGAGCCGCGACTTCATTTCGGTGGAGGACGTGGTGGCCGTGAACCTGCACTTTCTGGACAACCCGGGCACGTCGGGCATCTTCAACTGCGGCACGGGCCGCGCACAGCCGTTCAACGACGTGGCCGCCGCGGTGGTCAACACGCTGCGCGCCGAGCGCGGCGAGGCCGAGCTGTCGCTGGCGCAGCTGGTGGAACTGGACCTGATCCGCTATATCCCGTTCCCGGACGACCTCAAGGGACGCTATCAGAGCTATACCCAGGCAGATGTGTCGCGCCTGCGTGCCGCCGGTTTCACCGCGCCCATGCGCGACGTGCAGACGGGCGTGGCCGAGTACGTGCGCTACTGGCGCGCCCGCAAGTAAGCCGTTGCCGGATGCCGGCCTTGCCGGGCCGGAACAAGCCGCCGCCATGCCTGGTCATGCCGGCGGTTTTTTCGTGGGAAGCCGGAGCATTCCCGGCACGCGTATTTGCCGACGTGGATGTTTCCGTTCACCGCCGCGCCGCCAGCTGCCGGCGATCGCCATGATTTGCGGGTGGCGCGACAACCGTCGCGTCCGCTTCCTTTCAGGAGATCCGCATGCGTGCATACGCTGTTCTATCCAACGTCTCGTCCCGGCTGGCCGCCATTCCCTCCATCCTGAGGCAGGCGTCCGGCCGCCGTCCGGCGCCGCGCCCGCCGTCCGGGCATCAGGTCGACGCCGCCCCGCATCTGCCTGATGCCCGACTGGCCAAGGCGCCGCGCCCGGGTGCGATGTCCCTGCCGGGCTGGCCCTGGCGCACGCCATGGCGCCGTCCCCGCGGCCTGAGCCGGGTCATGGGCGGATCGATATGGCGTCTGTTGGCGGCGGCGGGTATGGCGCTAGCGGCGGCCACGGCCTCGGCCGTCGACGTCAACAGCGCCACCGCGCAGCAGCTGGAGTCGGTCAGCGGGATCGGCCCGAGCACCGCGCGGACCATCGTGCAGGAGCGCGAACGCGCCGGCGCCTTCGAATCGCTGGACGATCTGGCCGAGCGCGTGCGCGGCATCGGCCCGAAGAAGGCCAAGGCGTTGCAGGCCGCCGGGCTGACGGTGGGCGGCGCCGACGGCGCCGCGCAGAATGCCGCGCAAGGCGCCGCCACGCCGCCGGGCAAGGGCGGCGCGCCGGCTGGCGCGGCCCAGTCCGCCAAGGGCGGATCCGCCGCGAAGGCCAGGCAGTAAGCCATGCCGTCCTTCACGTTCCCGGGCGTGAAGGGCGGCGGGCGTGCCCCTGGCGCCGGCGCGGCTTTTGCGGCCGACGCGCGCGCGCCGGGGTTATGATCGGCTCCATGACTACGAACTACCCCACCATCGAGCAGACCGTCGGCAATACGCCGCTCGTGCGTCTGCAGCGTATTCCCGGAGCTGCGGGCGCGGCGCGCGGCAATGTCATCCTGGCCAAGCTTGAGGGCAATAACCCCGCCGGGTCGGTCAAGGACCGGCCGGCGCTGTCCATGATCGCCCATGCCGAGGCGCGCGGCGACATCAAGCCCGGCGATACCCTGATCGAGGCCACCAGCGGCAATACCGGCATCGCCCTGGCGATGGCCGCCGCCATGCGCGGCTACCGCATGATCCTGATCATGCCCGACAACCTGTCCGTCGAGCGCCGCGCGGCCATGGCCGCTTATGGCGCCGAGCTGATCCTCACGCCGGCCGACAAGGGCGGCATGGAGTACGCCCGGGATCTTGCCACCGAGATGCAGGCCGATGGCCGCGGCGTGGTGCTGGACCAGTTCGCCAATCCCGACAATCCGCGCGCGCACATCGAAAGCACCGGCCCGGAAATCTGGAACCAGACCGAAGGTCGTGTCACGCACTTCGTCAGCGCGATGGGCACCACCGGCACCATCATGGGGGTTTCCACCTATCTGAAGTCGCGCAACGCCGCGATCCAGGTGGTGGGCGCGCAGCCGGCCGAAGGCTCGCAGATCCCCGGCATCCGCAAATGGCCCGAAGCCTACCTGCCCAAGATCTTCGACCGCAGCCGCGTGGACGCCTACGAATCCATCGCGCAGGCCGATGCCGAGAAGATGGCGCGCCGGCTGGCGGCGGAAGAGGGCATCTTCGCCGGGATCTCCTCGGCCGGCGCCCTGGTCGCCGCGCTGCGCGTGGCCGAAAGGGTGAACGATGCGACCATCGTCTTCATCGTCTGCGACCGGGGCGACCGCTACCTGTCCACGGGTGTGTTCAATTAGTTCACCCCCGAAGCGCTGCGCGCTTCCCCCTCAAGGGGGCGCCGCTACGGACCGGAGAGTGAGGCCCGCCCCTGAAGCGCTGTGCGCTTCTCCCCTCAAGGGGCGCCGCGACGGACCGGCAAAGCCGGCTCCGTGCGGCCTGGATTGAAACAGCCTTCGACTGGGGCAGGCTCTTCTGGTTGAGGCGGTTTGCCGGCCGCGTTCAGCGGCCGACGCGGGCTTCGATTTCGGCGGCCAGGTCGGCCACGGCGGTGGCGTAGAAGTAGCTGCGGTTGTAGTGCGTCAGCGCGAAGAAGTTGGGCGTACCGACGCGGTATTGGGCCGTGCCACGCGCTTCTTCGACCAGATCGACGATGCCCAGGGGATGGGCGCTCCAGCCAACGGCGGAGGCGCCGGGCTGCAGGCGGCCGCCGGCGGCGCTGATCGTGTTCCAGCTTTGCTTGGGCACCAGGCCGCCGTCGACCAGGGTGGACGGGTCCGCCGGCAGGGTCACCGGCGCGAACACGGGCACGCCGCGCTGCCAGCCGTGCTGGGCCAGGAAGCTGCCCACCGACAGGATGGCGTCCTTGGTGCTGTTGGTCAGGTCGATATGGCCGCTGTCGTCGCCGTCGACGGCGTAGC
This sequence comes from Achromobacter sp. 1011791174, assembly GCF_059760925.1. NCBI lineage: Bacteria > Pseudomonadati > Pseudomonadota > Betaproteobacteria > Burkholderiales > Alcaligenaceae > Achromobacter > Achromobacter sp. 1011791174. The sequence goes on along the minus strand of NZ_JCBANH010000004.1, from coordinate 53,349 downwards.
GCATGATGCTGCCCGGCATGAACTGCGGCATGCCGATGGCGCCGGCGTAGGAGCCGCGCGTTTCCAGGTCGAGCTTGCCCTGCATCACCAGCGTCAGGAAATCCCCGAGCTGGCCTCGGAACATGGCGGCGCGTTCGGGCTTGTCCGGGTCGGGATAGTCGAAGGCCAGCGTGGTCAGCGCGTCCAGTACGCGGAAATTGCCCATATTGCGTCCATACAGCGTTTCGACGCCGATGATGGAGGCGATGATGGGGGCCGGCACGCCGAAGCGCTGCGCGGCCTGGTTCAGCAGGTCGCGGTTCTCGTTGTAGAACTCCACGCCCCAGCCAATGCGCTTGGGCTCGACGAAGCGCGCGCGGTAGGTCAGCCAGCTGCGCCAGATCTTCTTTCCGGGCGGCGCCGGCGCGATCAGGCGGGCCACGGTGGCGTTGTAGCGCGCGCCTTCCAGGGCGGCGACCATGGGCGCCAACGGCAGCTTGCGCTCGGCCGACAGGCCTTCCAGGAACTGGCGGACTTCAGGCTTCAGGCCGCCGCTGGGCGTGAGCGCGGCGGGTCCTTCGTCGGCTGTCTCCGGGCCAGGGGCGGTCGGGCCGATGCGGATGGGGGCGGTAGGTGCCTCGCTGGCGGCGGACACGCCCGGCGCGGAGGACGAGCGGGGGGCGGAGGGAGCGGTGGTGGAACACCCCGCGAGCAGGGCCGACATGACCCCGAGTTGCAGTAATCGCCGACAGATGAACATAATCTTCCTTATGGAGACCATGTATCTTACCCACCCGGCATGCCGCTTGCATGAAATGGGCAGTTGGCATCCGGAAAGCCCGCAGAGGCTGGACGCCATCTCGGACCAGTTGTTGGCCAGCGGCCTGATGCCCTATCTAGACGATCGCCAGGCGCCGCAAGCCTCGCGCCACGACATTCTGCGGGTCCATACCGTTCAGTACCTGGACAGTCTGCGCCAGCACGTGCCCGAGCACGGCTACTACCCGATCGATCCCGATACCCTGATGAACCCGCACACCTACGAGGCCGCGCTGTACGCGGCCGGCGCGGGCGTGGCCGCGGTCGACGCGGTCATGGGCGGCGAGGCGCGCACCGCTTTTTGTGCGGTGCGTCCGCCCGGGCACCATGCCTGCCGCTCCCAGGCCATGGGCTTTTGCTTCCTGAACAACGTGGCCATCGCGGCCCGCCACGCGCTGGATTTCCACGGCCTGTCGCGGGTGGCCATCGTGGATTTCGACGTGCACCACGGCAATGGCACCGAAGACGTCTTCGCCGGCGACGAGCGGGTGCTGATGTGCAGCTTCTTCCAGCACCCGTTCTTTCCCAACAGCGGCGCGGACCATCTGGCCGCCAACATGCTCAACGTGCCGGTGCCGGCCTATACCGCGGGCGCGGCGGTGCGGTCCATCGTCACGGACACCTGGCTGCCGCGGCTGGAGGCGCATCGGCCGGAGCTGATCCTGGTGTCGGCGGGATTCGACGCCCACCGGGAGGACGACATGGGTCAGATGGGGCTGGTCGAGGCCGATTACGCCTGGATCACCGAACAGCTCGTCGGGGTGGCCGACCGCCATGCCCAGGGCCGGATCGTCAGTACGCTGGAGGGCGGTTACAACCTGTCCGCCCTCGGTCGCAGCGTGGTGGCGCATATACGGGCGCTGGCGAAGCTGTAGAATCAGGAAAAAATTGTGCAATGCGATCCCGGCGCATGCCGGGTAATTATTTCCATTTGGAGGCAGCGGGATGAAGGTTTTGGTACCTGTCAAGCGCGTCGTTGACTACAACGTCAAGGTGCGCGTCAAGTCGGATCAGACTGGCGTCGATATCGCCAATGTGAAGATGTCCATGAACCCCTTCGACGAAATCGCCGTCGAGGAAGCGACCCGCCTGAAGGAGAAGGGTTCGGTGGCCGAGGTCGTCGCCGTGTCTTGCGGCGTGGCCCAATGCCAGGAAACCCTGCGCACAGCGATGGCCATTGGCGCCGATCGCGGCGTGCTGGTGCAGACCGATGTCGAACTGCAGCCGCTGGCCGTGGCCAAGCTGCTCAAGGCGCTGGTCGACAAGGAACAGCCGCAGCTGGTGATCCTGGGCAAGCAGGCGATCGACGACGACGCCAACCAGACCGGCCAGATGCTGGCCGCGCTGCTGGACTGGCCGCAAGCCACGTTCGCCAGCAAGGTCGAGCTGGGCGACGGCAAGGTCAACGTCACGCGCGAAGTCGACGGCGGCCTGGAGACCGTGTCGCTGAAGCTGCCGGCCATCATCACCACCGACCTGCGCCTGAACGAGCCGCGCTACGTGACGCTGCCGAACATCATGAAGGCCAAGAAGAAGCAGCTGGACACCGTGACGCCGCAGGACCTGGGCGTGGACCCGGCGCCGCGCCTGAAGACGCTGAAGGTCAGCGAGCCGCCGGCGCGCAAGGCCGGCATCAAGGTGCCCGATGTGGCGGCGCTGGTGGACAAACTCAAGAACGAAGCGAAGGTGGTCTGAGATGACGACGCTGGTTATTGCTGAACACGACAACGCCCAGCTCAAGGGCGCGACCCTGAACACCATCGCCGCCGCCGCCAAGAGCGGCGGCGACGTGCACGTGCTGGTCGCCGGCGCCAATGCCCGCGCCGTGGCCGAGCAGGCCGCGCAGGCCGCCGGCGTGTCCAAGGTGCTGCTGGCCGACGCGCCGCAGCTGGCCGAAGGCCTGGCCGAGAACCTGGCCGCCCAGGTGCTGGCCGTGGCGTCGGGCTACAGCCACATCCTGTTCCCCGCCACCGCCTCGGGCAAGAACGTGGCCCCGCGCGTGGCCGCCAAGCTGGATGTGGCGCAGGTCTCGGACATCATCGGCGTGGAATCCGCCGACACCTTCCAGCGCCCGATCTACGCCGGCAACGCCATCGCCACGGTGCAGTCGGCCGACGCGGTCAAGGTCATCACCGTGCGCACCACCGGCTTTGACGCGGTGGCCGCCACCGGCGGCTCGGCCGCGATCGAGGACGCCACTGCCGTGGCCGACTCGGGCCTGTCCAGCTTCGTGGGTCGCGAAGTCGCCAAGAGCGACCGCCCCGAACTGGCCGGCGCGCGCGTGGTCGTCTCCGGCGGCCGTGGCCTGGGCAGCGCCGAGAACTTCAAGATCCTGGACCCGCTGGCCGACAAGCTGGGCGCGGCGCTGGGCGCTTCGCGCGCGGCGGTCGACGCCGGCTACGCGCCGAACGACTGGCAGGTCGGCCAGACCGGCAAGATCGTGGCCCCGCAGCTGTACGTGGCCGTCGGCATCTCCGGCGCCATCCAGCACCTGGCCGGCATGAAGGACTCCAAGGTCATCGTGGCCATCAACAAGGATCCGGAAGCCCCGATCTTCGGCGTGGCCGACTACGGCCTGGTCGGCGATCTGTTCCAGGTCGTGCCGGAACTGACCGGCGCGCTATAGAGCCAGACGCAAGGCATCTACGGAAAAGCCCGCGAACGCAGGTTCGCGGGCTTTTCTTTTGCGCGTGACATCGGATTGCAGGCGCTCAATTCGGGTCATGAATATTGCATAAGGTTATATGTCTTGCGTATTTCCCCCGTACCGAGTTTGATGGAAGAATCGTCGCATGGCTGCCGCTGCGGGATGCAAGCCCGGGCGTCGCAGGCCGCCGACGAGCCGTTGCCGGCCGTGTCCGCCGCGCTCGCGGGCGGGCCGCCCTCGATCAACCTTCATCCGCATGCAGGAGACACCATGAGTCATCTACGCCTGGGCGACATCGCCCCCGATTTCGAACAGGAATCCTCGGTTGGCCCGATCCGTTTTCATGAATTCCTGGGCAACAGCTGGGGCGTGCTGTTCTCGCATCCCGCCGATTTCACCCCCGTCTGCACCACCGAGCTGGGCTACACCGCCAAGCTGGCCGACGAGTTCGCCAAGCGCAACGTGAAGGTGCTGGCGCTGTCCGTCGACGGCAAGGAATCGCACAACAAGTGGATCGAGGACATCAACGACACCCAGTCCACCACGGTCAATTTCCCGATCCTGGCCGACAAGGACCGCAAGGTTTCCGAGCTGTACGACATGATCCACCCGAACGCCAACGCCACGCTGACGGTGCGCTCGGTGTTCATCATCGATCCGAACAAGAAGGTGCGCCTGACCATCACCTATCCGGCCAGCACCGGACGCAACTTCAACGAGATCCTGCGCGTCATCGACTCGCTGCAGCTGACCGACAGCCACAGCGTGGCCACGCCGGTGAACTGGCAGGACGGCGACGACGTGATCATCGTGCCCTCGTTGCAGGACGAGGCCGTGATCAAGCAGAAATTCCCCAAGGGCTACAAGGCCGTGCGTCCTTACCTGCGCATCACGCCCCAGCCGAATAAGTAAATAGCCGGGATGCATGAAGGGCCGCGCGCCCTGAACGCATCCCGCAGGCTTTGCCGCCAGTACGCCGCGATTCCCCGCTGGGAACGCGGCGTTTTTTTATGGGTCTCCACGGCTGGCGCGACGGGCATTCCGCAAGGGGCGCGCGCTGCGCCTGGCCCCAAGCAGGCGAGGCGGCGTGGTTTCGCCATGCCCCGCGTCTATATGCTTGGCGGCGATTAACAATCAAAAAATGATTCGTTCCGTTCAGATCGACTCGCCTGCAAACTTGCTTCCACATTGTCAAACTGACGCAGGGAGCAAGGGATGTCTTTCAGGAAAGCGGGTTGGCTGGCCGCCTTGGCTGCAGTGACGGTTTCGCTCGCGGCGATCGCGCCGGCCCAGGCGCAGCAGAAGCAGACGCTGCTCAACGTCTCCTATGATCCGACACGCGAGCTGTACCGCGCGATCGACGACGCCTTCGCCAAGCAATACAAGGACAAGGCCGGCGTCGAGCTGACCATCCGCCAATCGCACGGCGGCTCGGGCCGCCAGGCGCGTTCGGTCATCGACGGACTGGAAGCCGACGTGGTGACGCTGGCCCTGGCCTACGACATCGACGCCATCGCCGATCGCGGCCTGCTCCCGGAAAACTGGCAGGCCCGCCTGCCGCAGAACAGCTCGCCCTACACCTCCACCATCGTGTTCCTGGTGCGCAAGGGCAATCCCAAGCAGATCAAGGACTGGGACGACCTGGTCAAGGACGGCGTGCAGGTCATCACCCCCAACCCCAAGACTTCCGGCGGCGCGCGCTGGAATTACCTGGCGGCCTGGGCCTACGCGCTCGAGAAGAACGGCGGCAGCGAGGACAAGGCCAAGGCCTATGTCGGCGAGCTGCTCAAGCACGTGCCGGTGCTGGATACCGGCGCGCGCGGCGCCACCACCACCTTCGTCGAGCGCGGCGTGGGCGACGTGCTGCTGGCCTGGGAGAACGAGGCTTTCCTGGCGCTCGAGGAGCTGGGTCCGGACAAGTTCGACATCGTGGTGCCCTCGCTGTCCATCCTGGCCGAGCCGCCGGTGGCCGTGGTCGACAAGATCGTCGACAAGAAGGGCACCCGCGCCGCGGCCCAGGCCTACCTGGAATTCCTGTACACGCCGGCGGCGCAGGAAATCATCGCCAAGAACTACTACCGCCCCATCGACAAGGACGTGGCGGCCAAGTACGAAAGCAAGTTCCCCAAGGTCAAGCTCGTCAAGATCGACGACAAGATCTTCGGCGGCTGGCGCAAGGCGCAGAAGGATCACTTCAGCGATGGCGGCACCTTCGACCAGATCTACCAGCCTCAGAAGAAATGATCTCCTGACCATCGGACGACGGCCATGACCTCAGCCTCGACACCGGCGGCAACGGGCGCGCAAGCGCCTTTTGCCGTTCGCCGCAGCAGCCCGGGCGTATTGCCCGGCTTCGGCATTTCCATGGGCTATGCGGTGCTCTACCTGAGCCTGCTGGTGCTCATTCCACTGGCCGCGCTGCCCATCAAGAGCGCCTCGCTCGGCTGGCAGGGCTTCTGGGACGCCGTTGCTTCGCCGCGCGTGGTGGCGTCCTACAAGCTCACCTTCGGCGCGTCCCTGATCGCCGCGCTGGTGAACCTGGTGTTCGGCACCATCGTGGCCTGGGTGCTGGTGCGTTATCGCTTCCCGGGCAAGAAGATCCTGGATGCGCTGGTGGACCTGCCTTTCGCGCTGCCCACCGCCGTCGCCGGCATCGCGCTGACCGCGCTGTATTCGGAAAAGGGCTGGCTGGGCGCGCCGCTGGCCGAGTGGTTCGGCTGGAAGGTCGCGTTCACGCCGTTGGGCATCGTGATCGCGCTGATCTTCATCGGCGTGCCCTTCGTGGTGCGCACGGTGCAGCCTGTGCTCGAGGACGTCGAGCGCGAGATCGAGGAGGCCGCCGCCAGCCTGGGCGCCAATCGCTGGCAGACCATACGCCGTGTGCTGCTGCCCGCGCTGCTGCCGGCGCTGATGACCGGCTTCGCGCTGGCCTTCGCGCGCGCGGTGGGCGAGTACGGCTCGGTGGTGTTCATCGCCGGCAACATGCCCATGGTGTCCGAGATCACGCCGTTGTTGATCATCGCCAAGCTCGAACAGTTCGACTATGCCGGCGCGGCCGCCATCGCCACGGTGATGCTGGTGCTGTCCTTCGCGCTGCTGTTCATCATCAATCTGCTGCAGGGCTGGCAGGCCCGCCGCGGCCTCGGGAGAGCCTGATGAGCGTCGACCATCGTCCCGCCCACCTGACCGAGCCGCGCTGGGTGCGCGGCATCCTGTTGGGCATCGCGCTGCTGTTCCTGACGCTGTTCCTGCTGGTGCCGCTGGCCGCGGTATTCGCCGAGGCCTTCCGCAAGGGTTGGGCCTTGTACCTGGAGGCCATCGTCGAGCCGGACGCCTGGGCGGCGATCCGTCTGACCTTGCTGGTCGCGGCCATCGCGCTGCCTGTGAACCTGGTGTTCGGCGTGGCCGCCGCCTGGGCCATCACCAAGTTCCAGTTTCGCGGCAAGCAGTTCCTGATCACGCTGATCGACCTGCCGTTCTCGGTGTCGCCGGTGGTGGCGGGGCTGGTCTTCGTGCTGCTGTTCGGCACGCAGGGCTGGTTCGGCGGCTGGTTGCAGGCGCACGACATCAAGATCGTGTACGCGGTGCCGGGCATCATCCTGGCCAGCCTGTTCGTGACCTTTCCGTTCGTCGCGCGCGAGCTGATTCCGCTGATGCAGGCGCAGGGCAGCGAGGAAGAGCAGGCCGCGCTGACGCTGGGCGCCAATGGCTGGCAGATCTTCTGGCGCGTCACGCTGCCGAACATCAAGTGGGGCCTGCTGTACGGCGCCATCCTGTGCAACGCGCGCGCCATGGGCGAGTTCGGCGCCGTGTCGGTGGTGTCCGGCCAGGTGCGTGGCCTGACCAACACCATGACCCTGCACGTCGAGATTCTCTACAACGAATATCAGTATTCGGCGGCCTTCGCCGTCGCCTCTTTGCTGGCCCTGCTGGCGCTGGTGACGCTGGTGGCCAAGAACCTGGTCGAGTGGCGCAACGCGAAGCAGCTGCAGGCCGCCAGTCAGCCCGCCGAGTATCCCGGCCCCGCCGTGGCCATCACCCAGGCCGCCGCCTGACACGGCGCCCGACGGAGACAAACATGAGCATAGAAGTCCGCAATCTGTCCAAGCGCTTCGGCCAGTTCCGCGCGCTCAACGACGTATCGCTGCATATCGAGACCGGCGAGCTGGTCGCGCTGCTGGGACCGTCCGGCTGTGGCAAGACCACGCTGCTGCGCATCATCGCGGGCCTGGAATCGGCTGACTCGGGCAGCGTGCTGTTCGCCGGCGAGGACGCCACCGCCGTGGACGTGCGCCAGCGCCAGGTCGGGTTCGTGTTCCAGCACTACGCGCTGTTCAAGCACATGACCGTGTTCGAGAACGTGGCCTTCGGCCTGCGCGTCAAGCATCGTTCGCAGCGTCCTTCCGAGGACCAGATCCAGCGCAAGGTGCACGACCTGCTGGGGCTGGTGCAACTGGACTGGCTGGCCGATCGCTATCCGGCCCAGCTGTCGGGCGGCCAGCGCCAGCGCATCGCCCTGGCGCGCGCGCTGGCGGTGGAGCCGCGCGTGCTGCTGCTGGACGAACCCTTTGGCGCGCTGGACGCCAAGGTGCGCAAGGAACTGCGCCGCTGGCTGCGCCGGCTGCACGACGAGCTGCACGTGGCCAGCGTGTTCGTGACGCACGACCAGGAAGAGGCGCTGGAAGTGGCCGACCGGGTGGTGCTGATGAACTCGGGCCGCATCGAGCAGGTGGGCACGCCTCGCGAAGTCTGGGAGTCGCCCGCCACGCCCTTCGTCTACGGCTTCCTGGGCGACGTCAACTCGCTGGCCGGCGTGGCCACGCGCGGCGTCTGGCAGGGCGCGGGGCTGTCGCTGCCGGCGCCGGAGCTGGCGCAGGCCGACGGCGAGCGCGCCACCGCCTATGTGCGGCCGCACGAATTCGACATCGAGCGCTACCGGCCGGAAGGCGAGGGCATCGCGGTGCGGCTGTCGCACGCCTACCTGGCCGGCCCCAGCGCCTATCTGGAACTGGCGCGCCAGGACTCGGACGCCATCATCGAGGCCGAAGTGCCGGAACAGCTGTACCGGGAGCTGAACCTGCGCGACGGCGAAACCCTGCTGGCGCGTCCGCGCCGGGCCCGGATCTTCGCGGTGCAAGCATGACGACGATCGAACTGCCTCCCGAACTGGAAGCCGGCGCGGCGGCGCGCTGGCGCGAGTTGATCGAGACGCTGGCCGACGCGCGGCGTCGCTATCCCGACGCCGCGCTGGCCTCGTCGCTGGCGGCCGAGGACATGGTGCTGACGCACGCCATTTTCGACGCCGGGCTGGACCTGGAGGTGTTCACGCTGGACACCGGCAGGCTGCACGCCGAAACGCTGGGCGTGCTGGACGCGATCCGCCAGCGCTACCGCCGCGAGGTCACGATCTACCGGCCAGACGCGGCTGCCGTCGACGCGCACGTGGCCGCGCATGGCGCCTATGCCTTCTACGAAAGCGTCGAGCTGCGCAAGGCTTGCTGCCAGATCCGCAAGGTCGAGCCGCTCAAGCGCGCTCTGGCCGGACGCGGCGCCTGGATCACCGGGCAGCGGCGCGCCCAGTCCGCCACGCGCGGAGAGCTGGCGCGCGAAGAACAGGACGCCACGTTCGGCCTGTACAAGTTCAACCCGCTGGCGGACTGGAGCGAGGCCGAGGTCTGGACCGTGATCCGCGCGCTGGGCATTCCGTACAACCCGCTGCACGACCAGGGCTATCCGTCCATCGGCTGCGAACCCTGTACGCGCGCCTTGCGGCCGGGCGAAGACCTGCGGGCAGGGCGCTGGTGGTGGGAGTCCTCGGACTCCAAGGAATGCGGCCTGCATGCGGGCAACCGGGTCATCGCCATCGCGCCCGTCGGCGACGCTGGCCGGCCATGAATTCGAAAACCATGATTCAAGGGGAACACCCAATGTCTGCCGTGATTCAACGCAGCCACCTGGACTGGCTGGAATCGGAAGCCATCTTCATCCTGCGCGAGGTCGCCGCCGAGTGCGAACGGCCGGTGCTGCTGTTCTCGGGCGGCAAGGATTCGGTCGTGCTGCTGCGCCTGGCCGAGAAGGCCTTTCGCCCGGGCGGTTTTCCGTTTCCGCTGATGCATATCGACACCGGCCACAATTTCGCCGAGGTGATCGATTTCCGCGACGCGCGCGCCGCCGAGCTGGGCGAGACCCTGATCGTGCGCAGCGTCGAGGATTCGATCAAGCGTGGCAGTGTGGTGCTGCGGCGCGAGACCGATTCGCGCAATGCCGCGCAGGCGGTGACGCTGCTGGAAGCGATCGAGGAATTCGGCTTCGACGCCTGCATCGGCGGCGCCCGGCGCGACGAGGAAAAGGCGCGCGCCAAGGAACGCATCTTCTCGTTCCGCGACGAGTTCGGCCAATGGGATCCGAAGGCCCAGCGGCCGGAAGTCTGGAACCTGTTCAACACCCGCGTGCATCGCGGCGAGAACATGCGCGTGTTCCCGATCTCGAACTGGACCGAGCTGGACGTGTGGCAATACATCCAGCGCGAAGGCCTGGCGCTGCCGTCGATCTACTACGCGCACGAGCGCGAGGTGGTGCGGCGCAAGGGGCTGCTGGTGCCGGTGACGCGGCTGACGCCGCCGCAGGAAGGCGAACGGGTCGAGCGGCTGCAGGTGCGCTTTCGCACCGTGGGCGACATCTCCTGCACCTGCCCGGTGGCGTCCGACGCCGCCGACACGGCCGCCATCATCGCCGAGACCGCGGTGACCGACATCACTGAGCGCGGCGCCACCCGCATGGACGACCAGACTTCCGAGGCCTCGATGGAGCGCCGCAAGAAGGAAGGCTACTTCTGATCCCGCGCAAGCACCCGACCGCTCCGGCCGTGCGCCGGGGTTTGCCGGCTTGAAGGCCGGCCGCAAGGAACGCACATGAACGCCATCAACGATTCTTTTCTTTCCTGCGCCGACCGCGGCGTGCTGCGCCTGATCACCGCCGGTTCGGTGGATGACGGCAAGTCCACGCTGATCGGACGCCTGCTGTACGACAGCAAGGGCGTGTTCGCCGACCAGCTCGACGCCATCGCGCGCGCCAAGTACAAGCGCGTGGCCGGCGACGGCATCGACTTCTCGCTGCTGACGGACGGCCTGGAGGCCGAGCGCGAGCAGGGCATCACCATCGACGTGGCCTACCGATACTTCTCGACCCCGGTGCGCAAGTTCATCATCGCCGACGCGCCGGGGCATGAGCAGTACACGCGCAACATGGTGACGGGCGCGTCCACCGCCGACGTGGCCGTCATCCTGATCGACGCCACCCGCGCCGCCGATGGCAAGCTGCTGCCGCAGACCAAGCGCCACAGCACCATCGCCAGGCTGCTGGGCATCCGCCACATCGTGGTGGCGGTGAACAAGATGGATCTGGTGGATTGGGACCCGGCCGTGTTCGAACGCATCCGCGCCGCCTACGCCGAGCTGGCGGCCAAGCTGGGTATCGCGCATTTCGACGCGCTGCCGCTGTCGGCGCTGAACGGCGACAACGTGGTCACGTCGTCGCCGAAGACGCCCTGGTACCAGGGCCAACCGCTGCTGGCGCTGTTGGAGGCGCTGGATGTGCAGAACGACGGCGGCGCCTTGCCGCTGCGTTTCCCGGTGCAGCGCGTGGCGCGCCATGACGGCGACCGCAAGGACGACTTCCGTGGCTATGCTGGCCGCGTCGCCAGCGGCGTGCTGCGGCCCGGCGATGCCGTCACGGTGCAGCCGTCCGGCGTGGACGCCGTGGTGAGCCGCGTGCTGGCATTCGACCGTGAACTGGACGTAGCGGTGGCTGGCGATTCCGTCACTGTGGTGCTGGACCGCGACGTGGATGTCTCGCGTGGCGACGTGATCGCGCACTCGGCCGCGCCCGCGCAGGTGTCGCGCGAGTTCGAGGCCGAATTGTGCTGGCTCGATTCGCAGCCGCTCAATCCGGCGCGCAAGTATCTGCTCAAGTCGGGCACGCGGCTGACCTCGGCGAAGGTGCGCGCCGTGCTGTCGCATCGTGATATCCATGAGCTGCAGGAAGTCGAGAACACGGAAGGCGTGCTGCGCATGAACGACATCGGCCGGGTGTCGTTCACGACGCGCGATGCGCTCGCCGTAGATCGCTACGCGGACGTGCCGGCGACCGGCGCGTTCATCCTGATCGACGAGGCGACGCATCAGACGGCGGCTGCCGGCATGCTGCGCTAACGGGCCTGCGGATTCGGGGGGGCGGAGCGTTTTTCGTTCCCCCGGATTGTTGTTGTTTTTCTTCCAAAGTCAATGCTGGCGCGGGTTTCCGGCCCATCTCGCAAGATGAAATCGAATTGTCGCAACGGAGCCGGCGTCTTGCGGTAAAGTGGGGCTGTCTTAAGAAAAGTCTTTCGGGGCTTGCTAAAACTACTGTGTTTTTGTACAGTGGTTCCTATGGCAAGCATCGATCATTCTTTTCCCGCCGGTTCTGGGTCCCCGGCTGCCGCCCCCGCCGCCTTGCGCGGTCGGGGTGCGGTTACTAATGTTCGACATCGCTTCCAATCCGACGAACGCGTGCAGGTCGACGACGGCTGGTCCGCCTCCGGACTGCCGGCAGATTTCGTAGATCCCGTCCCCGATTTTTCTTCAGATGCTTCGTCGAGCCTGACCGAGCGCGCCGCCGCCTTTCCTGGCAAGGACGACGCCGCTACGCCGGCCGTTTCCGGCCAGTCCTCCCGAATCGTTCCCGTCATCCCCATCGTGCCCGATCAGCGCCGCGAACCCGCCGCGCCCAAGACCCAGGTCACGGCCGAGGCCGCGCGCAAGATGCTGTCGCGCAATGATTCGCCCGACATTCCCTTCGACGTGGCGGTCAATCCCTACCGTGGCTGCGAGCACGGCTGTGTTTACTGCTACGCCCGTCCCACCCATGCCTACCTGGGCTATTCGCCCGGCCTGGATTTCGAAACCCGGCTGGTGGCCAAGGCCAACGCCGTCGAGGCCCTGCGCGCGGAACTGAGCCGGCCGGGCTACAAGCCGTCGCCCATCAATATCGGTTCGGCCACCGACGCCTACCAGCCCATCGAGCGCGAATGGCGCCTGACGCGCGGCCTGCTGGAACTGATGCTGGAAACCCGGCATCCGCTCACCATCGTCACGAAGAACGCCCTGGTCGCGCGCGACCTGGACCTGCTGGCCGAACTGGCCCGCCGCAACCTGGTTGTCGTCTACATGAGCGTCACCACGCTGGACGCGGCCATGGCCCGCAGCCTGGAGCCGCGCGCCGCCGCGCCCTGGCGCCGGCTGGAGGCGGTGCGCAGCCTTACCGACGCCGGCGTGCCGGTGGGCGTGCTGGTGGCGCCCATCATTCCGTTCATCAACGACGAGTCCATGGAGCACATCCTGGAGGCCGCCAAGGCGGCTGGCGCGCATTACGCCAGCTACACGGTCCTGCGCCTGCCCTGGGAGGTCAAGACCTTGTTCGAGGACTGGCTGCACGCCCATTTCCCGGATCGCGCCCAGCGCGTCCTGCATCGCATCGAAGACCTGCGCAGCGGTCGCCGCAACGATCCCAACTTTGGTTCGCGCATGCGTGGCACCGGCATCTGGGCCGACTTGCTGCGCCAGCGTTTTTCCATGGCCGCGCGCAAGCTGGGCCTGAACCGCAGCCGCCTGCAGCTCAGCTGCGACCAATTCATGCCGCCCGCCGTGGCCGGCCTGGACGGCGCGCACGATGCCTCATTCCCCGTTTTCCCATCCCCGGCTGGCGCGAAAGCGTCTTCAGGGGTCCCCCATGCCTCGACCGCTGGCGCCGCCAGCGGCTATGTCCGTGGCCGCAGTCCGCTGCGCGCCGCGGCCGCCGGGCAGTTGTCGCTGTTCGAGTCGTAGTCCGATCTCGCCGGGCCTGTCGGGCCGGAGTCTGTGTCGTCTAGCCGATGGGCCAAGCGCATGCGCGGCCATGAATACAAGGAGTTCCCATGAACACCGGAAACCTCTCCGCCATGCCCGATGCGCTGGCCCTGGATCTGAATCCCGCCCGTGGACCGCTGGCGCGTCTGCGCGCGCTGGGCGCCCGCCTTGCGGTGTCCATGCCAGGCAAGACGCAGCCGGCCCGCGCGAGCAGCCGGCTGGCGTCGCTGCCGGCCAAGTGGCCGTTTCCCGCGCCCGCCCAGGACGACGCGGCGAGCAAGGGCAAGGCCGGAGAAAGCGCCGCGCGCCTGCCGCGCGAGCGCACGCTGGGCAATGCCACCGTCGAGCCGGTGGCGGATCAGCTCAGCATGAAGAGCAAGGTGGCGGATGTGCTGCTGGTGCTGGCCTGGGGCGCCATGATTCCTGCGTTGATGTGGCTGGGCGCTGCCGGCGGATTCTGACCTCGGCGCGATGCCGGGCGGGTCCGGCGCGCAGGGGCAGGGGAGCGGCGCTTGCCACCCGGGCTTCTTCAGTTGGACCGGACCCGACAGCGGGTGCCGGTCAGACGGAACCGCGCTGAACGGCGTCCGTCAGGCTGAACCCAGCAGGACAACGCCCGCCAGAATGGAGAAGCAGCCCAGCAGCCGGCCGATGCCGACCTTCTCGCGCAGCAGGAACATGCCGGCCAGGGTGCCCAGCATCATCGACATTTCCCGGGCCGGCGCCACCAGGCTCAGCGGCGCGCCGTCCTGCAGCGCGAACAGCACCAGGATGTAGCCCAGCGGCGACAGGAAGCCCACGGCCAGCGCCAGGTGCCAATAGCCGCGCATCGATTCCCAGTTCTGGGCCCGGCGACGCAGCATGTGTGGCGTCATCATGGTGGTGCGCGTGACACAGGTGAACCAGTCGAACAGCACCGGGCTGATCAGCAGCACTTTCACGCCGTAGGCGTCGACCACGGTATAGGCGGCGATGAACAGGCCGATCACCACGCCCCAGCGCACGCCAACCCAGGCCTGGGCCTGGCGGAAGATGGCCAGCCGGCCTTGCGTGGCGATGAGCAACACGCCGATCACCACGCACAGCATGCCGGCGATGCCGCTGGCCTTGGCGGGTTCATTCAACAGGATGAACGCGCCGGTGGTCGAGAGCAGCGGGCCGGTGCCCCGGGCAATCGGATAGACCACGGACAGGTCGGCCACCTGATAGCCGCGTTGCAGGCACAAGCTGTAGCCCAGGTGCAACAGGCTGGACATCAGGATCGCGCCGACCACCATCCAGGACCATTGCATGCCGTCGTGCAACAGCACCCAGACCACCCAGGGTGCGTAGAGCACCGAGGCGCACAGGCCGTAGGCGAAGACGAAGGGCGCGCCCACCATGGCGGCTCGCTTGGCCAGAAGGTTCCACGTTGCGTGGGCCATCGCGGCCAGGACGACCAGTACCAGGGACGAATACGACATGTGAGGGAGCTGCTTGGTGACGTGTTTGTTACAAGACCGCAAGGGTACCGCAAATGGGCTGGCAAGGACGCCGTGAGCTTCTGATCGGCGGTCTTGTCGTCACTTCCGACGACCTGGCACGGAAAATTTGTATAGATGTCTACTCAATAGGACTCGCAAGATACACCCATGGGCATGGTCCCGTCCAGTCGCGTCCCCCGACTTGGCTATTTTCGGAAATTCTGGTGTAGAATCATTGGTTTGCCAAATCTCATCCTCTGCTTGCGGCATATCCGTTGTCTGGCGCCCGGGAAGTCGGGAGCCTTTCCCTTCCAGTCTGGGACATAGGACAACGAACAAAATCGGACGGCAAAAAGTTGTTAGCCCGCAAAGGCAAGATGAACTAGGAGTTTCAATGAACCTCATCGCTATCCTGGAACAGGAAGAAATTGCCCGCCTGACCGGCGGCAAGGCCATGCCTGCTTTTGCTCCTGGCGACACCGTCGTCGTGAGCGTGAACGTCGTTGAAGGCACCCGCAAGCGCGTTCAGGCCTTCGAAGGCGTCGTGATCGCCAAGCGCAACCGCGGCCTGAACTCCGCGTTCACCGTGCGCAAGATCTCGTCGGGCGAAGCCGTGGAACGTACGTTCCAGCTGTACTCGCCGCAGATCGCTGGCATCGAAGTCAAGCGCCGCGGCGACGTGCGCCGCGCCAAGCTGTACTACCTGCGCAACCGCTCGGGCAAGTCGGCTCGCATCAAGGAAAAGCTGGTCAGCAAGCAAGCCTCGGCGGCTTGATCGCTTATCGGCACACGGCCCTATCTGTGTCGGACGCTCACGCTTTCCCGCGTTTTCGTCCGATACGGATTTCCGGGTTAAAAAGGCACCTGCGAGGGTGCCTTTTTCTTTACACAGAGCCGTATGTCTGATTCCTCGTCATCCCCGCGGCCCAGGCGGCCGCTGGCCCGTCCCGGTTTCGATCCGGCTTCCCAGCCCTGGGTCGTGGCCAATGATTCGCTGCCGGCCGTGCCTGCCGGCCTGCTCACGCCCGACGCGCTGCGCGGAACGCTGAGCCAGCCTTCCACCTGGAAGCTCGAACTCTCGCGCGACAATGACCTGCGCTATCCAGGACGCGAAGGCACGCCGGTGCCCGCCGCCGTGCTGATTCCCCTGGTGACCCGGGAGCAGGGCGTCAGCATCCTGCTGACCCAGCGCGCCGCGCACCTGTATGACCATGCCGGCCAGATCAGCTTTCCCGGCGGACGCATCGAAACCAGCGACCCCACGCCGGAGGACGCCGCGCTGCGCGAGGCGCACGAGGAAACCGGATTGCCGGCCGAGCATGTGGAAGTGCTGGGCAGCATGCCGCCGTATCTGACGGCGACCGGATTCTCCATCATCCCCGTCGTGTCCCTGGTGCGGCCCGGCTTCCAGTTGGCGCCGGACGCGTTCGAGGTGGCCGAGGTGTTCGAGGTGCCGTTGTCCTTCCTGATGGACCCGGCCAATCACCGCCTCTACGAGGCGCGGCTGGACGATGGCCGTGTGCGCCATTACTACGGCATGCCTTATGGCAAGTACTTCATCTGGGGCGCGACGGCAGGCATGCTGCGCAATCTGTACCATCTGCTGAATCACGGGCTGCAGCCGCGCTGAGAGCCGGGTGCGTCGGCGCCAGGCGCCATGGCGCTAGGTGTCGTGGTGCCCGACGCATTGGCGCCCGGCGCGATCCCGCGCGAGCGCGCCCGCGCCAGGTTTCAATACCGCTGCTGGCCCGCTTCGTTCTCTTCCAATACCCGTTGATACAGCGCATAGCGCGCGGGATGGATGGCGCCCGCCTCCAGCGCCGCGACCACGCCGCAGCCCGGCTCGTGCCGGTGGCTGCAGTTGTAGAAGCGGCAGGACTCGATGGGGCCAGCGAACTCGGGGAAGCCGCGGATGATGTCCTCGCGGGTCAGGTGCTGCAGGCCGAATGCCTGGAATCCCGGCGAATCGATCAGGTCGCCGCCCGGATCGGGCAGGTGGTACAGCCGCGTGCTGGTGGTGGTGTGTTTGCCCATGTCCAGCGCGGTCGAGTGTTCGCGCGTGGGCGCGGCGGCGTCCGGCACCAGCGCGTTGAGCAGCGTGGACTTGCCCATGCCGCTTTGTCCCAACAGCAGATTGGTCTTGCCCGCCAGGCGCGGCGCCAGCAGCGTGTGGACCCGCGCCGGTTCCAGCGCGCTCAACTCGACGATGTCCACGCCCAGCGCGGCGATCGGCGCCAGTCGTTCGCGGGCGGCGGGCAGGGCGTCGGCCAGGTCGGTCTTGTTCAGGATGATGAGTGGCGAGATCCCGGCGCTCCAGGCGCCGGCCAGGGCGCGCCCGGTCAGGTCGTCGGAAAAGGTGGGTTGGACCGCGACCACGATCAGCAGCTGATCGACGTTGGACGCGAATTGCTTGGAGCGCATCTCGTCCGAGCGGTAAAGCAGGTTGCGGCGCGGCAGGATCGCATCGATCGCGCCTTCGTCGCTGCCCTGCGGCGTGATGCGGACCCGGTCGCCGACCGTCGCGCCGGCCTTCTTGCCGCGCGGGAAGCACTTGCGCAGCGTGCCGTCGTCCAGCTCCACGGTGTAGTGGCGGCCATGGGCCGCGATGATGCGGCCTTCGTTCGGCGCGCCGGTGACGGCGGCCGCGGCGCCCTGCTGCGGGCGTTGCGGGGAGCGATCGCGCGCGCTCATGCGGCCGGCGCCATCAGGTGACGGATGCGCACGGCGGCGGGAGGATGGCTGTCGTAGAAGGCGGAGTGCACGGGATCGGGCGTCAGGGTGGCGGCGTTGTCGTCGTAGAGTTTGACCAGGGCGGATACCAGTCGATCCGGCGAGCTTTGCTCGGCGGCATAGCGGTCGGCCTCGAATTCGTCGCGGCGCGAGTACCAGCTGGCCAGCGGCGTGAACACGAAGGTGAAGACCGGAATCACCAGGAAGAACAGCAGCAGCGCCATGGCGTCGTTGCGGCCGCCCAGCTGCGGCAGCACGCCCAGTCCCACATAGAACCACGGCTGCTGGGATATCCAGCCCAGCAGCGCGAAGAATACCAGGGCCGCGCCGAAGCTGAAGCAGATGCGCTTGATGATGTGGCGCTTGGCGAAATGGCCGAGCTCGTGGGCCAGCACGGCCTCGATCTCGTCGCCGTTCAGGCGCGCCAGCAGCGTGTCGAAGAAGACAATGCGGCGTGAGCGGCCGAAGCCGGTGAAGTAGGCGTTGCCGTGCGCGGAACGGCGCGAGCCGTCCATCACGAACAGACCGTTGAGCGCGAAGCCGCAGCGCTGCGCCAGGCGCTGGATGCGTCCGGCCAGGTCGGGATCGGTCAAGGGCGTGAACTTGTTGAACAGCGGGGCGATGAACATCGGATAGATGATGAGCAGCGCCAGGTTGAACACCATCCAGAGGCCCCAGGCCCAGGCCCACCAGTACGCGCCGGCGCTGCCCATCAGCCACAGCACGGCGGCGGCCAGCGGCAACCCCAGCACGGCCGCCACCAGCAGGCCCTTGAGCGCGTCCGCCACGAACAGCCCGGGTGTCATGCGGTTGAAACCGAAACGGGCTTCCAATCTGAACTGCCGCCACAGCGTGAATGGCAGTCCCAGCAGGCCCAGCAGCAGCGCCACGGTCACCAGCAGCAGCATCTGGCGCAGGAAGTCGTTGCTGGTAAGCTGGCCTACCGCCAGATCGATGGCCTGCAGGCCGCCCAGCAGGGTCAGGCCCACCAGCACGATGGCGTCGTAGGTCCGTTCCAGCATGCCCAGCCGCACGCGCGCCACGGTGTAGTCCGCCGCGCGCTGGTGGCTGGTCAGGCCGATGCGGTGCGAGAATTCGGCTGGCACCTGTTCACGGTTGCGGGCGACATGACGGATCTGGCGCGTGGCCAGCCACAGGCGCACGGCAACGTCGATCAGCAGGAAGGCGACGAACAGCAGGGTGAACATGTGCGGGTCGGGTGCTCGGTAAGGGATATGCGAAAATCGCGTGTTTTATAGGCAAATTATATGGCTGTGAACGAAAACCGCTTGGTCTGGCTCGACATGGAAATGACGGGCCTCGAACCTGAGAAAGAACGCATCATCGAAGTCGCCGTCGTGGTGACCGAACCCGACCTGACCGTGGTCGCGGAAGGCCCCGTGCTGGTGCTGCACCAGCCCGACAGCCTGCTCGACGCCATGGACGACTGGAACAAGTCGACCCACGGCAAGAGCGGCCTGATCGACAAGGTCCGCGCCTCGACCATCAACGAGGCCCAGGCCGAGGATATCCTGCTGGAGTTCCTGTCGCAGCACGTGCCGGCCGGCAAGTCGCCGCTGTGCGGCAACACAATCAGCCAGGACCGCCGCTTCATGTTCGCCTACATGCCGCGGTTCGAGAAGTTCTTCCACTACCGCAACCTCGACGTCAGCACGCTGAAGGAACTGGCTCGCCGCTGGGCGCCGGCCGTCTACAAGGGCTTCGAGAAGAAGAGCCGCCACGAAGCGCTGGCGGACATCTACGAGTCGATCGACGAGCTGAAGTACTACCGCGAGCATTTCCTCAAGGTCTGACGGCCCCGGGGCGTCCGTCCCGCCGGCATTCCGGAGCCCGCCATGCCGTCTTGCTATCCCGTTTCCCGGATCCGCGAGGCCGAGCGCCAGGCGCTGGCTGCCGGCCGGCAGCTGATGCCGCTGGCGGGCGCGGCTGCGGCCCGCTTTGTGGCGGCCCGGATCGCGCCCGGTACGCCGGTGCTGGCCTTGGCCGGCCCCGGCAACAATGGCGGCGACGCCCTGGTCGCGGCGACCGTGCTGCGGGCGATGGGGCACGACGTGCGCGTGCTGCTGCCCGCCGGCCCGCAGAAGCTGCCTCCCGATGCCGCCCGCGCTTACGACGGGTGGGTGGCCGCGGGCGGCGGGACGCTGTCCGCGCTGGAACCGGGTTTCGTGCCCGGGCTGGTCATCGACGGCCTGTTCGGCATCGGCCTGAACCGTCCCCTGGGCGCCGATTGGCAGGCGCTGGTGGACACGGTCAATCGCTGGGGCGCGCCCGTGCTGGCTCTGGATGTGCCCAGCGGCGTGGACGCGGACACCGGCGTAGCGCTGGGACGCCCGATCCAGGCGCGCTGGACCCTGTCCTTCATTGCCCGGGCGCGGGGGCTGGAGCTGCCGGGGTCCGGCGCCGGCGCCATCGGCGAGCGGCATCTGGATACGCTGGATGTGGTCATGCCGTCCGAGGCGGACGACGTCTGAGCCCAATCCGCCGGATCATGACGCGCAGGCAATCCGACGGTCCGTCGCGCCGGGCGTGACGCGACATCGGCCGGCGCATCCGACCCCGGATCCAATCGCTTTTCGTCGAATCAGGCGGGCCGGCCGCCGAAGCGCGCCGCCACGTCCGCCGTGAGCGGCGTGTAGCGTTCGTTGTCGCGGGCGGCCAGCGCGTCCAGGTGCGCCTCGGAGGCGTCGAACACGCGCCAGTAGAGACGCCCGCACAGTTCGCGTGCCGCGCGTCCGGGCCAGTTGTCGGGCAGCATCGGGCCTGGCAGGTGGGGATCGTGCAGGACGATCCGGCGCCAATTGTGCAGCAGCAGGACGCGGATGACGAAGGCCTCGGCTGGCGAGGGCGGCGCGTCCAGCAGTTTTTCCAGCGGTCCGAAATTCTTGCTGAACGCCCGGTACTGCTCGGCCACATCGTCCAGGTTCCAGCACTGCGAGGCCAGGCTGGCTATCGGCAGGCCGCCGGCGTCGGCCAGGTCGCGCGCCGACAGCACCAGGGCGCGGTCGGGAATGCCCAGCTTTTCCAGGATGTCATGCGCCGCGCTGGCCTGGGTATGAGGATGGGCGAACAGCCCCGGCGCGATCATGCCGAAGCCTTCCCATATCAGTTCCCGGCGCAGCTCGGCGCGCTCGGCCAGTCCGTTGCCGATCCGGGGCAGGGCCACCAGCGTCCATTCCCCGTTCCAGTCCTGCGGCGCGCCTTCGTAGATGCGCTGCGAGGCGTGCGCCGTGTGGCGCTGCCCCAGCTCCGAGATCAGGTACAGGCTGCGGCGGCCATGCCGTTCCGATTGCAGCCAGTTCTGCGCGACCAGGCGGAAGACGCTGGTGCGCAGCAGCCGTTCATTGATGCCCAGCGGCGCCAGCAGCTCGATCAGGTCGCCCAGCCAGATGGCGCCGCCGTGCGGCGCCAGCGCATCGCCCAGCAGGCTGACGCAGAGCGATTTTGCCCGGGGCGGATCGCTTTTGATCAAGCGCGACAGAAAGCGGTCCAGGGGCGACTGAGGGTTTGCCATAAGTAGGGCCGCGGGCGGCCGGTATCGAGTTCGGCAATATGATACATAAATCCAATGTGATACAGATTTGAGTTTGACAATGGTTTTTTTGTATTAAATAATCGCCG
Source organism: Achromobacter sp. 1011791174 (assembly GCF_059760925.1). Classification (NCBI taxonomy): domain Bacteria; kingdom Pseudomonadati; phylum Pseudomonadota; class Betaproteobacteria; order Burkholderiales; family Alcaligenaceae; genus Achromobacter; species Achromobacter sp. 1011791174. Next base: position 32,191 of record NZ_JCBANH010000004.1, on the reverse strand, counting down.
GTATGACATGACGGCACTGCGCGGCGCCTGCTTTGCGTTTTCGCAAACCGTCTCAAGGAGACACACATGTACGCTCAACTCGTCGAGACCGGCGTCAAGCAGGTCAAGTCCGCCGACCAGCTCGAAGGCGCGGAACAGGCCTTCCAGCGTCGCATTGACGATGGCGTGCGCATCGAGGCCAAGGACTGGATGCCCGACGCCTACCGCAAGACCCTGGTGCGCCAGATCTCGCAGCATGCGCATTCCGAAATCGTGGGCATGCTGCCCGAAGGCAACTGGATCACCCGCGCGCCCTCGCTCAAGCGCAAGGCCATCCTGCTGGCCAAGGTCCAGGACGAGGCCGGCCACGGCCTGTACCTGTACAGCGCCGCTGAGACGCTGGGCGTGTCGCGCGACGACCTGATCGACGATCTGCACAGCGGCCGCGCCAAGTACTCCAGCATCTTCAATTACCCCACGCTCAGCTGGGCCGACATTGGCATGATCGGCTGGCTGGTCGACGGCTCGGCCATCATCAACCAGATCCCGCTGTGCCGCTGTTCCTACGGCCCCTATGCGCGCGCCATGGTGCGCGTCTGTAAGGAAGAGTCCTTCCACCAGCGCCAGGGCTACGACCTGCTGATGCAGATGTGCCTGCATGGCACGCCCGAGCAGAAGGCCATGGTGCAGGACTCGCTGAACCGCTGGTGGTGGCCCGCGCTGATGATGTTCGGTCCCAGCGATGCCGATTCGCCCAACAGCGCCCAGTCCATGGCCTGGAAGATCAAGCTCTTCTCCAACGACGAGCTGCGCCAGAAGATGGTGGACCAGACCGTGCCGCAGGCCGAATACCTGGGCCTGACCGTGCCCGATCCCGATCTCAAGTGGAATGCCGAGCGCGGCCACTACGACTTCGGCGAGATCGACTGGGACGAGTTCTACGCGGTCATCAAGGGCAATGGTCCCTGCAACCGCGAACGCCTGGCCGCCCGCGTCAAGGCGCATGAAGACGGCGCCTGGGTGCGCGACGCGCTGGTCGCCCACGCCGATAAACAGGCAACACGCAAAGCCGCGTAGGGGGGGGGCCACCCCCGAAGCGCTGCGCGCTCCCCCCTCAAGGGGGCGTCGCTGCGGACCGGCAAAGCCGGCTTCGCGCGACCCGGATGGGGCGATACCCCGGTTGCGGGTGAGAAGCCAGCAGCAGGAACAACTGATTTTCAGGCCTATTTTTTATCCATTGCAGACCAGGACGCGCATCGCGCGCCCGGCACCGAGGACATCCATCATGAGCAAAGACTGGCCCCTGTGGGAAGTGTTCATCCGCAGCCAGCACGGCCTGGCGCACAAGCATGTCGGCAGCCTGCACGCGCCCGACGCCGAAATGGCCATCAACCATGCGCGCGACGTCTACACGCGCCGCAACGAAGGCCTGAGCATCTGGGTCGTGCGCGCGTCGGACATCTCGGCCAGCAGCCCCGGCGACAAGGATCCGCTGTTCGAGCCGGCCAACAGCAAGGTCTACCGGCATCCCACGTTCTTCCCGATGCCCGAAGAAATCAAGCACATGTAAGGCGGGAGGGGGAGACATGGACAAGCATTTCTTTGAATTCCTGCTGCGCATGGGCGACACCACGCTCATCCTGTCGCAGCGCCTGGGCGAATGGACCGGCCACGGCCCCATCCTCGAAGAGGACCTGGCGCTGACCAACACCGCGCTGGACCTGCTGGGCCAGGCCCGCATGTGGCTGACCCTGGCCGGCGAGGTCGAGGGCGCGGGCCGCGACGAAGACGCGCTGGCCTATCTGCGCGACGCGCACCAATTCCACAACGCGCTGCTGGTCGAGCGCGCCAACGGCAACTACGCCGACACCATGGCGCGCCAGTTCCTGTTTGACGTCTGGCACTACTTCCTGCTGCAGAAGCTTGAGCGGTCCGCCGACGAACGCGTCGCGGCAATCGCCGCCAAGGCGCTCAAGGAAGTCACCTATCACGTGCGCCGTTCGTCGGACATGGTGGTGCGCCTGGGCGACGGCACGGCCGAAAGCCACGCCAAGATGCAGGCCGCCATCGACGATGCCTGGCGCTTCACGGGCGAGCTGTTCTTTGACGACGCCGTGGACCAGGACCTGGCCGCGCGCGGCATCGGCTGTCTGTTGTCCGAGTTGCGCGAGCCCTGGGCCCGCCACGTGGCCGAGGTGCTGGGCGAGGCCACGCTGTCCGTGCCGGACGCCGCAGCCGCGAGCCATCCCGCCCATCGCGGCGGCCGCCAGGGCCGGCATAGCGAGGAACTGGGCTACGTGCTGGCCGAGATGCAATTCCTGCCGCGCGCCTATCCGGGAGCCAAGTGGTGAACGCCATGGCGCCCGTGTCCGCCGGCCAGGTCTTCGACTGGCTGCAGGAAGTGCCGGATCCGGAGATCCCCGTGCTTTCCGTGGTGGACCTGGGCGTGGTGCGCGACGTGCGCTGGGACGGCGAGACCTGCGTGGTCGTGATCACGCCCACCTATTCGGGCTGTCCGGCCATGCGCGAGATCACGCAGGACATCGCGGCCACGCTGGCGCGGCACGGCGTCGACGACGTGCGCGTCGAGACCCGCCTGGCGCCGGCCTGGACCACCGACTGGATGAGCGAGAAGGGCCGCGCCGCGCTCAAGGGCTACGGCATCGCCGCGCCCGCCGAGCGCGCCGTCGACATCTCCGGCATCAGCCGCCGCCGCGCCGCGCCCGCCATCGAGTGCCCGCGCTGCGGCTCGCGCGACACGCGCCTGGTCAGCGATTTCGGTTCCACGTCGTGCAAGGCGCTGTACCGCTGCGTCGCCTGCCGCGAGCCTTTCGATTATTTCAAGACCCACTGAGTGGTTGAGACAATGAGCCAGAACCAATTCCATTCCCTGAAGGTCGCCTCGGTCGCGCGCAACACGCGCGACGCCGTGGTGGTGACGTTCGACCTGCCCGAGACGCTGGCCGACGAGTTCGCCTTCCTGCCGGGCCAGTATCTGACCCTGCGCACCCAGCTCAACGGCGAAGAGCTGCGCCGCTCGTATTCGATCTGTTCGGCCCCCAGCGACAAGCGCCTGCGCGTGGCGATCAAGCGGGTGGACGAGGGCGCGTTCTCCAGCTGGGCCAACCATGAGCTGCAACCCGGGCAGACCCTGGAAGTGATGGCGCCGGCGGGCAATTTCACCGTCGATTTCTCGCCCGAGCAGGAACGCCACTACGTGGCTTTCGCCGTCGGCAGCGGCATCACCCCGGTGTTCTCGCTGGTCAAGACCGCGCTGTCGACCGAGCCCAAGAGCAAGTTCACGCTGTTCTTCGGCAACCGCGCCTCGTCGGCCGTGCTGTTCCGAGAGGAAATCGAAGACCTGAAGAACCTGTACATGGACCGCTTCTCGCTGGTCTATGTCATGAGCCGCGAAACCCAGGACATCGAACTATTCAACGGCCGTCTGGACGGCGACAAGGTTGACCAGCTGATGTCGGCCTGGATGAGCCCGGCCGATATCGATTACGCTTTTGTCTGTGGTCCGCAGACCATGACCGAAAGCGTGGTCGAGCGCCTGCAGGCCCGCGGCATTCCGAAGTCGAACATCAAGTTCGAGCTGTTCGGCGCGCCCAAGGGCCCGCGCGCCCTGCGCACCGGCCAGGAAGCCCGACAGGCTCCCGGCAAGGGGCAGTGCGAGGTCACCGTGGTGCAGGACGGCCACAGCAGGATGTTCGTCATCGACAAGAACAAGGACAGCGTGCTGGATTCGGCGCTGGCGCAAGGGATAGAACTGCCGTACTCGTGCAAGGGCGGGGTGTGTTCCACCTGCCGCTGCAAGGTCGTCGAGGGCGAAGTGGACATGGACGCCAACTTCGCGCTGGAAGACTATGAGGTCGCGCGCGGCTTCATCCTCAGCTGCCAGAGCTTTCCGGTCAGCGACCGCCTGGTCATCGACTTCGACCAGGAAACCTGAGCCGGCGTCCGCCAGGCCGACATCATTCATTTTGGAGAGACACAGTGTCAGAGCAATTCTTCGAGCGTCACCAGGCCCTGCTGGAACAGGCCATGGCCGCCGCCGCGCTGCGCGGCTACTGGAGCCCGTTTGCCGAGTCGCCCAGCCCGCGCCACTACGGCGAGACCGCCAATGACGACGGCCGCGCCGCCTTCGAGGCGCTGCGCGGCAAGCCCTTCCCGCTGGACCTGCCGGGCGCCGAAGGCAGCGTGGGCGGCGAGGCATCTCCCTACGGCTTCGACCTGGGCATCACCTATCCGCGCGTGCCCGCCGCCAAGCTGGTGGCCGCGTCGTCCAAGGCGCTGGAGCAATGGCGCCGCGCCGGCCCGCGCGCCTGGGTCGGCGTGTCGATGGAAATCCTGTCGCGCCTGAACAAGCTGAGCTTCGAGATCGCTTACGCGGTGCAGCACACCACCGGCCAGGGCTTCATGATGGCCTTCCAGGCCGGCGGTCCGCACGCACAGGACCGCGGCTTCGAGGCCGTGACCTACGCGTGGCAGGAAATGTCGCGCATTCCCGGCATCTCGGTCTGGGAAAAGCCGCAGGGCAAGAACGATCCCATCCGCATGGAAAAGCACTTCACCGTGGTGCCGCGCGGCGTGGCGCTGGTGATCGGCTGCTCCACCTTCCCGACCTGGAACGGCTATCCCGGCCTGTTCGCCAGCCTGGCCACGGGCAACACCGTCATCGTCAAGCCGCATCCGGGCGCGATCCTGCCGCTGGCCATCACCGTGAAGGTGGCGCGCGAAGTGCTGGCCGAAGCGGGCTTCGACCCCAACGTGGTGCTGCTGGCCGCGCATGCCGCCGGCGATGACACCGCGCAGCAGCTGGCGCTGGATCCCGCCGTCAAGATCGTCGACTTCACCGGCAGCAGCGCCAATGGCAACTGGCTGGAAGACAACGCCCGCCAGGCCCTGGTCTACACCGAGAAGGCCGGCGTCAACCAGGTCATCATCGATTCGGCCAGCGACCTGAAGGGCGTGGCGCGCAACCTGGCGTTCTCGCTGGCCCTGTACTCGGGCCAGATGTGCACGGCGCCGCAGAACATCTACGTGCCGCGCGACGGCATCCAGACGCCGGAAGGCCGTGTCAGCTTCGACGAGGTCGCGGGCGCCCTGGCCGCCGCGCTGGAAAAGACCACCGCCGACGCCGCCCGCGCGGTCGAGCTGACCGGCGCGATCCAGAACGAAGGCGTGGTCGAGCGCATCGAGAAGGCCCGTGCGCTGGGCCTGCCGGTGCTGGCCGACAGCAAGCCGCTGGTCCACCCGCAATTCGAGAATGCCCGCGTGCGCACGCCGCTGCTGCTGTCCGCCCAGGCCGGCAATCCGGCCATCGGTCAGGAGTGGTTCGGTCCCATCGCTTTCGTGGTGGCCACCGATTCCACCGAACACAGCATCCAGCTGGCGCGCGACAGCGTGATCCGTCACGGCGCCTTGTCGCTGTCGGCCTACACCACCGACGACGCCGTCGCCGAGCGCATCCAGGACGCGGCCGAAGTGTCGGGCGTGTCGCTGTCGCTGAATCTGACGGGCGCGGTGTTCGTCAACCAGACCGCGGCCTTCAGCGATTTCCACGGCACCGGCGCCAACCCCGCCGCCAACGCCGCGCTGTCGGACTCGGCCTTCGTCGCCAATCGCTTCCGCGTGGTCCAGACTAGAAAACACGTGTGACCCCCCCCGAAGCGCTGCGCGCTTCCCCCCAGGGGGCGCCGCTACGGACCGGCGGAGCCGGATCCGTGCGGCCCCGATGGGGGGCGACCGGTTAGTGGTGCTGCAATGGATCAATGACATGAGCTATCAAGATATTCAATTCGATCTGTCTGGCGGCATTGCGCGCCTGACGCTGAATCGCCCGGACAAGCTGAACAGCTTCACCGCCAACATGCACGGCGAAGTGGCCGATGCGATGACGCGGGTGGAGAACGAAGCCGCGGCCGATGGCACGCCGCCGGATCTGGGCGAGACCGTCGACAAGTACTACGGTCCGCTGGTTCGCCGCATCAACGCGCTGCCCATGCCCGTGGTGGTGGGGGTGAATGGCGTGGCGGCGGGGGCGGGCGCCAATCTGGCGTTTGCTGGCGATATCGTCATCGCCAAGGAATCGGCCAGCTTCATCCAGTCCTTCTGCAAGCTTGGCCTGATTCCCGACACCGGCGGCACCTTCGTGTTGCCGCGCCTGGTCGGACGCGCGCGCGCGGCCGGCCTGGCGTTGCTGGGCGACAAGCTCAGCGCGAAGCAGGCGCAGGACTGGGGCCTGATCTGGCAATGCGTGGCCGATGCCGAGTTCGACGCCACGCTGGAGCGGCTGGCGCAGCATTTCGCCAAGGCGCCGACCAAGGGCCTGGCGTTCACCAAGCGCGCCCTGCAGGCCAGCCTGGCCAACGACCTGGCGACGCAGCTGGACCTGGAGCGCGACATGATGCGCGAGCTGGGCCGCAGCGCCGATTACGCCGAGGGCGTGGCCGCGTTCCTGGACAAGCGCGAACCGCAGTTCAAGGGGCAATGATGAGCACGCACGTTCCCCAGCTTGATGTGCCGTCCGATCCCCAGGAACTGGCGCAGGCCGTCGGCGCCGTGATGTACGCCGGCGACGCGGCCTCGCAGGGCCTGGACATGAAGGTCGAGGAAATGGCGCCCGGCTACGCGCGCCTGACCATGCGCGTGCGGCCCGACATGCTCAACGGCCACAAGACCTGCCATGGCGGCTTCATCTTCGCCCTGGCCGACAGCGCATTCGCGTTTTCCTGCAATTCGCGCAACGTCAGCACGGTGGCGTCGGGCTGCACCATCGATTTCCTGGCGCCCGGTTTCGAGGGCGACCTGCTGACGGCGGTGGCCCAGGAACGCTCGCTGGCCGGTCGCACCGGCGTCTACGACGTGACCGTCACCAACCAGGACGGCCGCAACGTGGCCATTTTCCGTGGCCGGTCCTATCGGATCAAAGGCCAGATCGTCGGAGTGCCTGCCGACGCCTGAGCGAGATTTCCTTTAACCGATCACCGATCAGATCATCGATCACGAGACGCCGGCGGGGCCGGAAGCGGGCGCGCATGGCGCCCGCGGTGCCGTCCGCAGCCGCCAAGAGAGCATTCCAGGAGAGAGATACCATGTCCAACACCATGAGCAAGCCGGGGCTGGACCCCATCGAGCATGCCAGCATCGACGAACTGCGCGCCTTGCAGCTCGAGCGCCTGAAGTGGACGCTCAAGCACGCCTACGACAACGTGCCGCACTACAAGAAGGCCTTCGACGAGGCCGGCGTGCATCCGGACGACCTGAAGCAGCTGTCCGATATTTCCAAGTTTCCCTTCACCACGAAGAAGGAACTGCGCGAGAACTATCCGTTCGGCATGTTCGCCGTGCCGCGCGAGCGTATCTCGCGCATCCACGCATCCAGCGGCACCACTGGCAAGCCGACCGTGGTGGGCTACACCAAGGGCGACCTGGATAACTGGGCCAATCTGGTGGCGCGCTCGATCCGCGCCGCCGGCGGCAAGCCGGGCGACACCGTGCACGTGGCCTATGGCTACGGCCTGTTCACGGGCGGGCTGGGCGCGCACTACGGCGCCGAGCGCCTGGGCTGCACCGTCATTCCCATGTCCGGCGGACAGACCGAAAAGCAGGTCCAGCTGATCAATGATTTCCGTCCGGACATCATCATGGTCACGCCGTCCTACTTCTGCAATATTCTGGAGGAGCAGCGTCGCCAGGGGATTGATCCGCGTCAAAGTTCGCTGCGCATCGGCATCTTCGGCGCCGAGCCCTGGACCGGCCAGATGCGCGCCGACATCGAGGCCGAGGCCGGCATCGACGCGGTGGACATCTACGGCCTGTCGGAAGTGATGGGGCCGGGCGTGGCCAGCGAATGCGTCGAGACCAAGGACGGTCCGGTCGTCTGGGAAGACCACTTCTACGCCGAGATCATCAACCCCGACACCGGCGAGCCCGTGGCCGACGGCGAACCGGGCGAACTGGTGTTCACCTCGCTGACCAAGGAAGCCATGCCCATCGTGCGCTACCGCACGCGCGACCTGACCCGCCTGTTGCCGCCCACCGCGCGCAGCATGCGCCGCATCGGCAAGATCACCGGCCGCAGCGACGACATGCTGATCGTGCGCGGCGTGAACATGTTCCCGACGCAGGTCGAGGAACTGGTGCTGAAGATCGCCCAGCTGGCGCCGCACTACCAGCTGGTGCTGTCGCGTACCGGCAATATGGACGAGCTGGAAATCCTGACCGAGGTGCGCGCCGAGTTCTCGACGCTGTCCGACGCGGACCGCGCGGCGCTGGGCAAGCAGCTGCAGCACGCGGTCAAGACGCACATCGGCGTCAGCGCGCGCATCCAGGTGTCGGACGCGGGCCATGTCGAGCGCACGTTGACCGGCAAGGCGCGCCGCGTGATCGACAAGCGTCCGAAGTAGGGCGCATCAGGCCTGGCGTGTATCCGGGTCGGTCCGGCCGGCGCTTTCTGGTTGGGCAAGGAAAAGAGCAGCCCCTGGGCTGCTCTTTTTTTCGGACGGGAGGATGCGCGTATCAGGCGCGGCCGGCCTCAAGGGCGGCCTGGCGCACGATGCGGCGATACCAGTAATGCAGCAGCGCGGCCGACAGCGCCAGTCCGGCCATCGCCATCAACCACATCGTGCCGGCGCCCTGGGGCGATCCGGGCGCGAGGATCAGGCGCAGCCAGTCCAGTCCGCCCTTGCCGGGGCCGAAGCCGAACCACCAGCCGCCCACCAGGCCGACGCCGGCCAGCGCCACGGTCTGCAGCAGCAGCGGCACCACGGCGATCTTGTAGGCGCGCAGCAGGTAGGAGTTGATGCACTGCATGGAATCGAACAGGTGGAACAGCGGCAGCACGGCCAGCAGCGTGGCGGCCACCGCGGCCACTTCGGCCTTGTCGGTGTAGGCGGCCAGGATCAGCGGGCGGCCGATGAGCAGCACCGCGGCGGTGAGCAGCGCGCCCATCAGGCCGAGCGTGAGACCGGCCATGCCGATGCGATGCGCCTGGTCCAGCTTGCCGGCGCCGATGGCCTGTGCCGTCAGCGCCGCCGTGGCCACGCCCAGCGCCATCGGCATCATGTAGCACAGCGCGGCCAGGTTGGACATGATCTGGTGTCCGCCGGTCACCAGCGTGCCTTCGCGGGCCACCAGTAGCGCCATGAAGGTGAAGGCCGAGACCTCCACCAGATAGGAGCCGCCCATCGGGATGCCCAGCCGCAGCAGTTCCTTCAGCGACTTCCAGTCCGGCTTGCCCACGCGCAGCTGGAAGCGGCGGTAGTAGCGGTCGTGCGTGATGACCCACAGGCCCAGGCCGAGGCTGATCCAGGAAACCACGGCGGTGGCCATGCCGGCGCCGGTCGCGCCCAGGGCAGGCAGGCCCAGCTTGCCGTAGATGAATACCCAATTGAGCAGGGCCTTGACGCCGATGGCGGCCAGGTTGATCGCCATCACCAGCTTGGGGCGCGACACCGCGGTGCCCAGCGCGTAGATGGTGCGGAACACCAGCGCCGCGGGCATCGCCAGCACCAGGGCGCGCAGATAGGAGGCGATGCGCTCGCGCACGTCGGGCGCGACGTCGCCCGACATGGACAGCCAGACGTCGGGGAACAGCATCAGGATCGCGCCCACGACGGACAGGCCCAGCGCCAGCCAGACGCCCTGGCCCCAGCTGCGGCCGACCTCGGCGTTGTTGCCGGCGCCGAAGTGCTGGGCCAGGATGGGAATCAGCGCGTGCACCACGCCCATCAGGCCGACGAAGATGGTGATGTAGATCGAGGCCGACAGCGCCATCGCCGCCAGGTCGGTGGGGCTGGCGTGGCCGGTCATGGCGGTGTCCAGCACGCCGAACGAGATGCCGGCCCATTGGCTGACCAGCACGGGCCAGGCCTGCCGGGCGATGCCACGCAGCGTGGCGCCAAAGCCCGGGGGGCCCTGATGAGCGGGCGTCATCGGTTGGGCGTGACGCGCAGCAGGCGGAACACTTCGTGGCGGTCGGCGCGGCGGCCGCCTTGCCACAGCACCTCGGCGCCGTCGCTGTAGGCCGCGGTGTTGTCGCGCAGGCTCTGGTTGGTGGTCTGTTGCAGCACCACCGTGCACTTGGAATCGAACGTGAACGTCAGATTGTTGAAGATCAGGAACGAGGCGCGCTGGCCGCTGCCCAGGCTCAGTCCGCGCACGCATTCGCCGGGACGCAGGTTCTGCTCCAGCGCCTGGGCCAGCTGGCCGGACATGATGCGGTAGCTGCGCGCGTAGTCGACGGCGGGCTGCCACAGGAGCACCAGCAGGATCCAGGTGGCGGTCAGGCCGCCGGCGGACAGCACCGTGCCGCGCCACAGCGCCTGTGGCTTGACGCGCAGGCGCCAGACCACCAGCGCCACCCAGCCGATCGTGACCAGCAGCGCCAACCCGAAGGCGACCCACGAAATCGACGGCTCATAGCCGGTGGTGTGGCGGCCGATGTTGCGCGACATCTGGGCGGGCCATTGGAAGTTCACCGCGACCCAGCCCAGCCAGGCCGTGGCCACCGTCAGTGAAAAGCACATGACGGCGAACCAGTCCAGCGTGTTCACCACGCCGCGTCGCAGGGTCGGCAGCGAGAACGCGGCCAGCACGGCGCAAGGCACGGCCAGCAGCGCGTATTCCGAATCGGACGGCTCGGCCAGTCCGAACAGCAGCAGGGCCGAGCTGATCAACAGCATCAGCGGCACCCAGATATGCGGCGCGTAGATCCACGCGCGCCAGCGCCAGACAGCCAGCAGGGCGAGCGGCCAGGCGGGCCACAGATACCAGGGCAGGTCGCGCAGCGTGCGGCCCATGTCGGGCAGGTCGGGGCCGGCGAAGGAGGACAGGTTCCAGATCTTCCAGTTGCGGATCCAGTATTCGCTGCCCTGCGTGGCGGGGATCCACCACGCCAGGATCAGCGCCGCGGTCAACAGGACGATCCAGGGCAGCCAGCGCTTGCGGCGCCACAATTGGCTGCGCGGATAGAAGGTCAGCAGCGCGCCAGCCATGATCGGAATGGCGCCGATCCAGCCGCGCGTGAGGAAGCTGGCCGCCAGCGCGATGGCCAGCGTGGTCGCGCCGGTCAGCGGGCGGTCGATGCTGCGCGCCAGTGAATAGAACGCCAGCGCCTGGCAGGCCATGATGGCGGGGATGACGGTGGTTTCGTGCGTGCGCTGCAGGATGCCGACGGTGGCCAGCAGCAGCAGCAGGGCGGCGTCGGCGAGCATGCGGCCGTAGTCGCGCGGCGACGGTTCGCCGCCAAAGGGCAGGGCCAGCGGCTGCGCCTCCGAACGGCGGCCCAGCAGATAGGTGCCGTACCAGACGCTGGACGCGGTGATGCCGAACCAGAGCAGGTTGGGCAGGCGGCCTGCGGTGATGTCACCGATGAACGGACCGAAGATCCAGATCGAGATCGCGCCGACCCAGGTGATCAGCGGGCCTTCCTCGGCGTGGGCCAGATGCCCGACCTGCGGCAGCAGCCAGGTGATGCCGCCTTCGCGTATGGCGGTGATCATGGTGGCCAGGCCAACCGCGTCGTCCGTTTTCCAGGGGTCGCGCATGAACAGGCCGGCCACGATATAGGCCAGCGCCAGGCCGAGCAATACCAGCCTTGGCAGTTTTGCGGTGGCCACGGACGTCAGCCGGGCCGGGGTGGAAATCGAAAGTGGGGACACGGGCGTTACTGTAACCGAGTGGCGGGCAAGCGCCAGCCTTTCAATGGCGGCCGAGCCGGGCGGGAGAAAAAAAAGCAGCCCGAAGGCTGCCTTTTTCGCTGTGGCTCCCGGGACGGGAGCGACAGAATCAGGAAGCGGACTTGACCGTGCCTGCGGTGCGCGCGAAGCGGGCGCGGAACTTTTCCACGCGGCCGGTTTCGACGATGCGGGTCTGGGCGCCCGTGTAGAACGGGTGCGATTCGGACGTCACGTCGCACTTGAAGAGCGGGTAGGTCTTGCCGTCCAGCTCGATCGTTTCGCGGGTTTGCACCGTCGAACGGGTGATGAACTTGCTGCCCGTTTGCAGGTCGGCGAAAACGACTTCGCGGTAGTCGGGGTGAATGCCTTCTTTCATGGTGCTTTCCTAGGGCTCGCGTGAGCCGCTTTCAAGAGTTAGGGTCGCCAGCCGAAGCGCCGCAATGACTGCCAGGCGCACTTTCAGCCACGTATCCGAAAAGTAACCCCGCATTCTAGCATGTGATTTCCGGCCCGCGCCAGCTCGAAAGCGGCGCGGGCGCGGTCTGGCGCCCTATTAAGGGGACGGATTCAAGGCGGGCAGATCTCCGCTCAGAGGTCCGTGCGCAGCTTCCAGATCTCGGGGAACAGCACCACTTCCAGCATCTTGCGCAGGTAGTCCACGCCCGACGTGCCGCCGGTGCCGCGCTTGAAACCGATGACCCGTTCGACCGTCGTGACGTGGCGGAAACGCCACAGGCGGAACGCGTCTTCCAGGTCTGTCAGCTTTTCGCCCAGCTGGTACAGGTCCCAGTAGCGGTCCGTATCCCGATAGACCGTCAGCCAGGCCTGTTCGACGCCGGCCGAGGCCTGGTAGGGCTGGGTCCAGTCGCGCTGCAACAATTCGGCCGGCACGTCCAGCCCGCGACGGGCCAGCAGGCGCAGCGACTCGTCGTACAGCGAGGGCGTCTCGTAAGCCTGGCGCACCTGGGCCAGCAGGTCCTCGCGGTGCGCGTGGGGCTTGAGCATGGCCGCGTTCTTGTTGCCCAGCAGGAACTCGATCTGGCGGTACTGGTAGCTCTGGAAGCCGCTGGAACGCGCCAGGTACGGGCGCAGCGCGGAATACTCGGGCGGCGTCATGGTGGCCAGTACGTCCCAGGCGTGGACCAGCTGCTCCATGATCTTGCTGACGCGGGCCAGCATCTTGAAGGCCGGCTGCAGCTGGTCGGACGCGACACAGCCCACGGCGGCGCGCAGCTCGTGCAGCATCAGCTTCATCCAGAGCTCGCTGGTCTGGTGCTGCACGATGAACAGCATTTCATTGTGTTCGGGCGACAGCGGGTGCTGCGCGCCCAGCAGTTCGTCCAGGTGCAGGTAATCGCCGTAGGTCATGTCGCGCGCGAAATCGAGCTGCGCCTTTTCCTGGTGGACGATGTCTTCGGGGCGTTGGGGGGCGCTCATGCGTGGCCTCCCTGGCAGGGCGGCGCGGCGCGCCGGGCGGATGCGGGCAGGCTGCGCCAGTCAGGGGCGCGCCGGCGGGCGCGGCCGGACGCCGCGCGCGGATGGAGTAGGTTTCCCATGGTCTTGCTTCATAGAAAAAGCTGGCGGATCAGCCCAGTTCGCGCAAGACGGCGCGCACCGGGCTGGCATCGGCCTGGACCAGAGCCAACGGCAATGCGATCAACTCGTAATCGCCCTCCGGCACGTCGTCGAGCACCAGGTTCTCCAGTACCCGGATGTCGTGCCGCAGGATGGTGTGATGGCTGTCCAGGGTCTTGCTGGACGCGGGGTCGATGCTGGGCGTATCCAGCCCGATCAGCATGACGCCGCGTTCGGCCAGCCATTCAATGGTTTGGGGAGCGTAGGCGGAGAAGTCGTCGGTCCACCAGTCCTGCGCCGCATGCTTGGCGGTGCGAACCAGCACGCGTGGCGGCAGGCCGCCGACGGCGTGGGCGATGTGCTCGATCTGGATCAGCGGGCCGCAATCGATGGCGTGGATCACCCGGCAGGGGCCCAGGAACGGCTCCAGCGCGACGGCGCCGATGGCCTGTGCGCCGTTGGCGTAGTGCAGTGGAGCGTCCGCATGCGCGCCGATATGCGGCGACATGGTGATCTCGCTGACATTGACCGGACAGCCGGGCTCAAGCGACCATTTCCATTTCTGGGTATAGGCCGTGTCGCCCGGAAAGACGGGCGAGGTCGCGGAGACGGGCGGGGAGATATCCCACAGGCGTTTCATGAGGGCGCGCAACGAGGGTGTGCCGGGATTTAGCTCAAGCCTAAAGCATTTGCGGACGCGAGTCTAACGGATTCCGGCGCGCCGCGCAGCCCTGGCCGCGAGCAGGCGTCAGAGCGCGCCGCATTCGGCCATGGACACCACGCTGTTGCCCGCCACGATCAGGTGGTCGAGCAGCCGCACGTCGACCAGCGCCAGCGCCTGCTTCAGGTGCCGGGTGAAGGCCTGGTCGGCGGCGCTGGGCTCGGCCAGGCCCGAGGGGTGGTTGTGCGCGATGATCACGGCGGCGGCATGGTGGCGCAGCGCTTCGCGCACGACTTCGCGCGGATAGACCGAGGCCTGCGACAGGGTGCCGCGCGCGAGTTCACCGCTGGCGATCAGGCGCAGCTGGCTGTCCAGGTAGAGGCCGACGCAATGCTCGATCCGCCGGTGGCCCAGCGTGGTCTTGCAGTACTGCTTGACGCGCCGGGGGTGGTCCAGGGCGGTGTCGCGGGTGAGATCTTCCTCGATGGCCCGCCGCGCCAGCTCCAGGACGGCGGCCAGCATGCAGGCTTTCGCCGCGCCCAGGCCGGGCACGGCCAGCAGTTCCTCCGGTGTGGCCCCCAATAGCCCGCGCAGGCCGGAAAAACGGTCGAGCAGCTGGTTGCCCAGGTTCAGCACATCCAGGCCCGGCAGGCCCGTGCGCAGGGCGATGGCCAGCAGTTCGGCATCGCTCAGGGCGGCAGCCCCGTGACGCAGCAGCCGTTCCCGGGGACGCCCGTGTTCGGGCAGGCGGACAGACAAATTCATAAGAGGCTCTAAAATCAGGGTTTGGTCAATGTTTCTATACGGTGGCAGATCTTGAGCATCGCCTCTAATGAAGTGAACGTTTTTGTCCGTCCGGATTCCTACCTGACGCTGCACTATCGGATCACGCTGGCTTCCGGGCCGGGCAAGGATTCGGTCTTCACCGACACCTTCGACGGTCGTCCGGCGACGCTGCAGATGGGGAGCGGCCAGTGGGCCCCGGGCATGGAGGCCGCGCTGGTCGGTCGCGCCGAAGGCGAGCGCTTCGGCTTCGAGCTGGAGCCGGTCGACGCCTATGGCGACCGCAATCCCGAGCTGATCCAGCGCGTCACCCGCAAGATGCTGGCTGAGCACGCCGGCGCCGACGCGGCCTTCGAGCCGGGTGATCTGGTCGAGTTCGCCGCGCCGAAAGGCGGGCGCTATTCGGGCGTGCTCAAGGAAATCAACGACGAGTCCGCCCTGTTCGATTTCAACCATCCGCTCGCGGGCGTGCGCCTGCGCGTGGACGTGGCGCTGTTGGGAGTGCTGTGATGAGCGAGCCCGTTACCGCCGCCGGCGCCGAGGTCGTGCTGGCGCAGCCGCGCGGCTTCTGTGCCGGGGTGGATCGCGCCATCGACATCGTCGAGCGCGCGCTGGAACTGCATGGCGCGCCGATCTACGTGCGCCATGAGATCGTCCACAACCGCTATGTGGTGGAAGACCTGCGCGCCAAGGGCGCGGTGTTCATCGACGAGCTCGAGGACGCCCCCGCGGGCGCCATCGTGGTGTTCTCGGCCCACGGCGTGTCACAGGCCGTGCGCGCCGAAGCCGACGCCCGTGGCCTGCAGGTGTTCGACGCCACCTGCCCGCTGGTGACCAAGGTGCATATCGAGGTCTCCCGCATGCGCGCCGCCGGCCGCGAGATCATCATGATCGGCCACAAGGGCCATCCGGAAGTCGAGGGCACGCTGGGACAGGCGCAGGGCGGCATGTACCTGGTCGAGACCGTCGAGGACGTGGCCGGCTTGCAGGTGGCCGATCCCGACAACCTGGCCTATGTCACGCAGACCACGCTGTCGGTGGATGACGCGGCCGCCGTGTCGCAGGCGCTCAAGGCGCGCTTTCCCAATATCGTCGAACCAAAGAAGAGCGACATCTGCTACGCCACGCAGAACCGCCAGGACGCGGTCAAGATCCTGGCGCCGGATTGCGATCTGGTGCTGGTGGTCGGCAGCCCGAACAGCTCGAACTCCAACCGTCTGCGCGAAGTGGCCGAGCGCAAGGGCGTGGCCTCGTATCTGATCGACGGCGCGCACTCGATCCAGCCGGAATGGTTGGCCGGCCGCCAGCGCATCGGCGTCACGGCCGGCGCGTCCGCGCCGGAAATCCTGGTGCAGCAGGTGATCGAACGCGTCAAGGAGTTGGGCGCGGTATCGGTCCGCACCATGCCGGGCCTGGAGGAAAACGTGGCCTTCCCGCTGCCCAAGGGGCTGTCGCGCAAGGCGCGGGTGGAACCGCTCGAATAAGAAGCCGGCGGCGGGGCCCGGGCAGGCCCCGCGCGGCGCGAAATCAAGGAGAAGACATGCAGTTGTACAGCTACTTCCGCAGTTCGGCGGCCTATCGCGTGCGCATCGCGCTCAACCTGAAGGGGCTGTCCTATGAGTACGTGCCGGTGCACCTGCTCAAGGATGGCGGCCAGCAGTTGTCGGCCGACTACCGCAAGCTCAATCCCACGGCGCTGGTGCCCACGCTGATCGACGGCGATGCGGTCATCGGCCAGTCGCTGGCCATCATCGAATACCTGGAAGAAACCCATCCGCAGATGCCGCTGCTGCCGGCCGATGCCATCGGCCGCGCGCGGGTGCGGGACTTGGCGCTGGGCATCGCCTGCGACACGCATCCGCTGAACAATCTGCGCGTGCTGAAGTACCTGAAGCACACCCTGGGCGTGGACGAAGACGCCAAGAACGCCTGGTACCGCCATTGGGTGCACCAGGGGCTGCAGGCCTTCGAGGCGCAATTGACGGCCTCGTCCGCCACCGGCCGCTATTGCCACGGCGACGCGCCCACCATCGCCGATATCTGCCTGGTGCCGCAGGTGGCCAACGCGCGTCGCCTGGAGTGCGATCTGTCCGCCATGCCCACGGTCGTGCGCATCGACGAGGCCTGCCGCGAGCTGCCGGCCTTCGATGCCGCCGCGCCGGGCAAGCAGCCCGACGCGGAGTAAGCGCGCGCGGATCAGCCGATCCGCACCGGCACGAAGATCTTGTCGTCGCCGCGCTGCACCAGCAGCGCGACCGTCTTGCCGGCCTTGGCGAGTTCCGCCTTGACCTGCTCGATGTCGCGCACAGGCACGCCGTTCAGCGACAACAGCACGTCGCCCGGCTGTATGCCGGCCTTGGCGGCAGGGCCGGCGGACTGCTCGATGAGCAGGCCCTCGGCGCCGGACTGGCGCTGCTCCTGCGGACTGAGCGGGCGCAACGCCAGGCCCAGCTGTCCGCGCTGGACTTCCCGGGTGTCGGACGACGCGGTCGCCTTGTCCTTCGGCACGCCGCCCAGCGTGGCGCTCAGTTCCTTGGGCGAGCCATTGCGCCAGACATCCAGCTTGAGCTTGTCGCCGGGCGAGGCCAGCGTGATCATCGACGCCAGGTCGCCGGACGACACGATGGTCTTGCCGTTGATCTGCCGCACGACATCGCCCGGCTGCAGGCCGGCGCGTTCGGCGGCGCTGCCCTTTTCGACGCTGGCGACCAGCGCGCCCGTCGGCGTTTCCAGCTTGAATGAATTGGCCAGGTCCTGATTCACTTCCTGCACCGTCACGCCCAGCCGCGCGTGCTGGACCTTGCCGTGTTCGAGGATCTGGTCCTTGATCTTGTAGGCCACGTCGATCGGGATGGAGAAGGACAGGCCCTGGAAGCCGCCCGTGCGGCTGTAGATCTGCGAATTGATGCCCACCACTTCGCCGCGATCATTGAACAGCGGTCCGCCCGAGTTGCCGGGGTTGACGGCCACGTCGGTCTGGATGAACGGCACCGAGGTGTCGTCCGGCAGCGAGCGGCCCTTGGCGCTGACGATGCCGGCGGTCGCCGTGTTTTCCAGCCCGTAGGGCGAGCCGATGGCCAGCACCCATTCGCCGACCTGCAACTGGTTGACATCGCCGGTCTTCACCACCGGCAGGTTCTTCGCCTCGATCTTGAGCACGGCCACATCGGTCTGCGGGTCGGCGCCCAGCACCTTGGCCTGGTATTCGCGGCGGTCTGTCAGCTTGACCGTGACTTCCTTGGCGTCCTGCACGACGTGGGCATTGGTCAGGATCAGGCCGTCGCTGCTGATGATGAAGCCCGAGCCCTCGCCGCGCATCGGCACCTCGCGCGCCGGCATGCGGCCGCGCGCGCCGGGGATCTGGCCGAAGAACTGGGCGAAGGGGTCGTCGTCGTCCATGGCCGAGACTTTGCGCGTGCCGCTGACGCTGATGTTGACCACGGCGGGGCCATAGTCGCGGGTGATCTGCGCGAAATTCGGCGGGCTGGATGGCGCGATGGGGGCGGACGCGGCGGGCGCCGGCGCGGCGACGGCCGGCGTCATCGCACCCAGCGTGGCGGCGGCGCCCGCGCCGCCGATCGTGCCCGCGGCCAGCAGCGCCAGCGCCAGGCGAGAGGGTTTCAGTAGCGTGGTCTTCATGTCGGCTCCTGCGTTCATGTTGAAGGACATGGAGCCATGTTCGGGCTTGATGCTTAGGGGAATCTTAAGACTGGCGGGGCAGGGCCGGACGCCGTGGCGCGAGAGGGGTCAGGCGGCGGGAAAATCCACCCGCGCGCGCAAGCCCTGCCCGCTGGGCGTGTCTTCCAGGACGATCGAGGCATGGTGGCCTTCGGCGATCGAGCGGGCGATCGCCAGGCCCAGGCCGCTGCCGTGCTGGCTGTTGCCCTCGGCGCGGTAGAAGCGGTCGAAGACGCGCGCGCGCTCTGCGGGCGCGATGCCGGGGCCCTGGTCGTCGACCGTGAGCGAGGCGCGGCCGTCCGGCGCGGTCAGGCCGAGGTCGATGCGCGAACCGGGCGGCGAATACTTGATCGCGTTGTCTAGCAGGTTGCGGACCAGCAGCACGAGATCGTCGCGATGGCCACGCACCTGTACCGGCGCGGGTGCATGCATGGCGAGCGAGATGGATTTCGCGTTGGCGTCCGGCAGCGTTTCGGACACGGCCTGCCGGACGACGTCGTCCAGGTCGACGCGGTCCGGCGCCGGGCGCTCGGCCGCGCCTTCATGCCGGGCCAGCGACAGCAGCTGTTCGATCAGTCGGGTGGCGCGATCGATCCCGGCCGTCAGGCGTTGCTCGGCCACGCGGCGGGACTCGGGATCGCCCGCGCGTTGCAAGGCTTGCGATTGCAGGCGCAGCGCCGCCAGCGGCGAGCGCAGCTCGTGCGCGGCATCGCCGACGAATTGCTTTTGCAGCGCGAAGGCGCCGCGCATGCGCTCCAGCAGCAGGTTCAGTTCCTGCAGCAGCGGGCGGATCTCGTCCGGCACGCCCTCGGTGCTGACGGGCGACAGGTCTTCGGGCTGGCGCGCAGCCACCTGCGCCCGCGCCCGTTTCACGGGCCGCAGCGACCAGCTGACCACGCACCAGATGACCAGCATCAGCAGCGGCGCGGCCGCGGCTATCGGCGCGATGGTGCGCAGCGCCAGGGAGCGCGCCATGTGGGTGCGCACGCCCATGTCCTGCGCCACCTGGATCACCTGGAATGGCGTGGCCAGCGAATAGACGCGGTAGGTGCTGCCTTCGACCTTGGCGTCGGAGAAGCCCAGCACGATCTGGTCCGGCAGCGGCTGCCGCGAACGGGAGTTGAAGACGCGCAGTCCGTCCGGCGTCCAGATCTGGATGATGAGATCGTCGGCGAAGGGCGTGCCGGCGCCGCGCGCATGCGTCGGTCCGGTGCTGAGCAGGCCGTCGCCGGTGCCCAGCGACAGCGCGGTCCGCTGCAGCAGCGAATCGAAGATGTCGTCGGCCTGCTGCAAGGTGCTGCGGTAGGCGATCGTGCCCTGAACCAGCGCGCCGACCACGATGGCGGCAAGCAGGAAGAACAGCAGCCTGGCCCGCAAGGAATAGCTAAGCGGAATGCTCATGTTTTGGGTATGACATAGCCGACGCCCCTGACGTTCTGGATCAGGTCCTGACCCAGCTTCTTGCGCAGGCCATGAATATATACCTCGACGGCGTTGCTGCTGACGCTGTCCTTCCAGCTGTAGAGCTTTTCCTCGAGCTGGGCGCGCGAATAGATCATGCCCGGGCGGGCGATCAGCGGTTCCAGCACGGCCCATTCGCGCGCGGTCAGCGTGACGGGCGCGCCGTTGACCGTGACTTCGCGCGATTGCGGGTCGATGCTCACGCCTTCGTGCTCATAGACGGGCTCGGCGCGTCCGGCGCTGCGCCGGATCAGCGCGCGCATGCGGGCCAGCAGCTCGTCCACGTCATAGGGTTTGACGATGTAGTCGTCCGCGCCCGCGTCCAGTCCCGCGATGCGGTCGCTGACGGCGTCGCGGGCGGTGGCGATCAGGACCGGCGTGCGGTCCTTGCGGGCGCGCAGTTCGCGCAGCAGCGTCAGGCCGTCGCGTCGGGGCAGGCCGAGGTCCAGCAGGATAAGGTCATAGGGGCCGGTGCGCAGGGCCAGGTCGGCGGCGTTGCCGTCCTTGACCCAGTCGGCCGCGTAGTGTTCGGCGCGCAGGCAGTCGAGCACGCTTTCGCCGATCATGGTGTCGTCTTCGACGAGCAGGATGCGCATGGGCGGTGTGTGGCGGAAAGGAGTCCAGCAGATTGGATGCGGGGGATCGTGTCCGAGTTCCCCGCAGCGCGCTGGCTGCATTGTTGCGGCGTTTGAGAAAGGGAGGGCGGCGCTGCGGTGGCAACCCTTGGGCGGGTGGCGGCGCGGGTGAGCGCGCCCTGGCGGCGGTGTCGGACCCGCAAACGAAAAAAGCAGCCTGGCGGCTGCTTTTTCCTGGAATTCTGGTGCCGGCAATAGGAGTCGAACCTACGACCTTCGCATTACGAATGCGCTGCTCTACCAACTGAGCTATGCCGGCAAGACCATTTGCCCTGATGCCTTGGAATGACTCCCGTGGCGGGCAAAAAAATCTACTTGCTCTTTTGTTCTTCCCAGGATCGGGATTTTTAGGGCCTGATCTGGAAAGACCGAAATCATATCAGAGTTTTTTTGCAATGGGAAACAAGAGACGCGTTTTCTGGCAAAAAAACCGGCGTTTGCATACTTCAAAATTTTCGTTCATAATCTCGTTTCTTAGCAGTTCCCCGATAGCTCAGTCGGTAGAGCGACGGACTGTTAATCCGCAGGTCGCTGGTTCGAGCCCAGCTCGGGGAGCCAAAGAATTTTGGGGCCACTCACGCAAGTGAGTGGCCCTTTTGGCTTTCCGGGCGCCCGATTTCGTATGCCCCTTGGTTGCTTTGCAACCGCGCCGTCGTTGGCTTGGCGCTTTGTACGCGGGCGGCCACACCCGGGTGCTTCTGAGTGGCTTTCGCGGCTGCGAGCGCGCGCAAGCGGTCGTCTTCCCATCCTTCCTGTTCAACTCTGCCGCGCTGGTCCGGCGAGGCCCGGGACGAATTTCGCGCCGCTCCCTGCTTGCGCCATTCGTGCGGAGCGCGCGGGTGTTGTTTGGCTCGTCATGAGTCCTTTCTACCTCCAAATTTAGTTATGTAATAACATTTCATTTTTGGATGAGGGGCGTGTGATGGCGACGATGAGAATGGAAGATGAGGGGCTGGCGCGGGGCCGGCGCCTGCCGGTGACGGTGTTGTCCGGTTTCCTGGGGGCGGGTAAGACCACCTTGCTCAACCATGTGCTGAACAACCGCGACGGGCTGCGGGTGGCGGTCATCGTGAACGACATGTCGGAAGTCAATATCGATGCGAGACTGGTCCGCGACGGCGGGGCGTCCCTGTCGCGTTCGGAGGAGCGACTGGTCGAGATGAGCAACGGCTGTATCTGCTGCACGCTGCGCGAGGACTTGCTCCTGGAGATCGGGCGGCTGGCCGCCGAGCGGCGCTTTGACTATCTGTTGATCGAGTCCACCGGCATCTCGGAGCCGCTGCCGGTGGCCGAGACTTTCACGTTCCGCGACGAGGACGGCGCCAGCTTGTCGGACATGGCGCGGCTGGACACCATGGTGACGGTGGTCGATGCCTTCAACTTCCTGCGCGACTACGCCAGCGAGGACCGCCTGGCCGCGCGCGGCGAGACGCTGGGCGAGGAAGATGAGCGCACGGTCGTGGACTTGTTGATCGAACAGGTCGAGTTCTGCGATGTGATGGTGCTGAACAAGATCGACCTGCTTTCCGGGCAGGAGCTGGGCCGGCTGGAGGCGATGCTGCGCAAGCTCAATCCAAGGGCGGATATCGTGCGCTGCGAGTTCGGCAGCGTCCCGCTGGCCAAGGTGCTGGACACGGGGCGCTTCGATTTCGAGGCGGCCGCGCAGGCGCCGGGCTGGCTCAAGGCGTTGCGCGGCGAGCATGTGCCCGAGAGCGAGCAGTACGGCATCGGCAGTTTCGTCTTTCGCGCGCGGCGACCCTTCCATCCGCAGCGCCTGTGGGACTGGATGCGCCAGGAGTGGCCGGGCGTGATGCGCTCCAAGGGCTATTTCTGGCTTGCGACGCGTCCCGCGTTTGCCGCATCATGGTCGCAGGCCGGGCCGGTCTCGCGGCACGGCGCGGCGGGCTACTGGTGGGCGGCGCTGCCGCGCGAGCGATGGCCGCAGGACGCAGAGGCGCGCGCGCAGATCGTGGCGGATTGGGATCCGGTCTATGGCGACAGGTGCCAGGAGCTGGTGCTGATCGGCATCGGCATGGACGAAAGCGCCTTGCGGGCAGGTTTGCATGCCTGCCTGATGACGCAGGACGAACTGGCCCTGCCTGTGGAAGAATTGCGCGCCTTGCCGGATCCGTTTCCCGTCTGGGGGCCGGCGCAGGCGTCCGGCGATTGAGTTGGGGCGTGAAGGCGGCGGATGCCGCGGGTGGAATCGAGGTTCATGGACGAAGAAAAACGCATCGGCGTGACCGTGCTGTCCGGTTTTCTGGGCAGCGGCAAGACGACGCTGCTCAACCGCCTGCTGCAGGAACCGACCTATTCGGACGCGGTGGTGATCATCAACGAGTATGGCGACGTGGGCGTGGACCACCACCTGGTGCGCCTGGCCCAGGACAACATCATGCTGGTCGAAGGCGGCTGCCTGTGCTGCGCGGTCAGCGGCGCGGTGGTCGATGCGTTGCGGGACTTGTTCATGCTGGCATTGCGCCGGCAGATCAAGCCATTTCGCCGCGTGCTCATCGAGACCAGCGGCCTGGCCGACCCGGCGCCCGTGTTGTTCACGCTGAAGCACGATCGCTTCCTGGCCGAGCGCTATGCCTATCGCGGCGCCATCGTGGTCGTGGATGCGCAGCATGGCGCGGGGCAGTTGGCCGACCAGCCCGAGGCAGCCCGTCAGCTGGCCCTGGCGGACACCGTCGTGTTCAGCAAGGCCGACCTGGCAGAGGATGCCTCGTTGCAGGCCCTGCAACGGCAGGTCGAGGCCATCAATCCGGGTGCAAGGCGCTGCGTGCAGCGCCAGGACTCGCCACTGGTCGAGGCGCTGGCGGGCTGGCCGGATGCCGCGACGCGGCGGGCGGAGCTGTCGAACTGGTTGCGGGCGTTCGCGCAGCCGGTGGCGGGCAGGCATGGCATGGTGTCCAGCTTCAGCCTGACACTGGATGCACCCATTGGTCGCGCGGCCTTCCTGGCGGGCATCTCGCTGGTCCAGGAGCGGTATGGGCAAGGCCTGTTGCGCCTGAAGGGCCTGGTCTGTTTCGAAGGCGAGACGCTGCCTTGCGAGGTGCACGGCGTGCATGGCGAGCTGTATCCCTTGCGGACGCTGCCGCAGTGGCCGTCGGACGAACGGGCGTCCCGCCTGGTGTGCATCCTGCGCGGACCGGACGCGGCCGAGGTGCAGGCCTGCCTGCGGCGCGCCCTCGGCCAGTTGCCCGCATGAGACGGTCGGTGCGCGAATCGCACCCTTTGCCGTATCGCATGTACGGAAAATGCATGGAAATACGGTATAAACGGAACCGTCTTATGCACGATTCGAGACAATCATGGATCGCTTGAAAGCCATGCAGGTGTTTGTCGAGGTCGCCGACAGAGGGAGCTTGTCGGCGGCGGCCGTGCATTTGGACATGTCCAGGGCCATGGTGTCGCGGTATCTCGCCGAAATGGAGCAGTGGGTTGGCGTGCGGCTGTTGCACCGCACGACCCGCCGGCTCAGCCTGACGCCCGCCGGCGCCGAAACGCTGCCGCGTTGCCGGCAGATGCTGGACATGGTGGGGGATCTGCGCAGCGCCGTGTCCACGCCCGACGATACGCCCAAGGGGCTGTTGCGGATCACGACCAGCATGTCGTTCGGCTCGCGTCATCTGGCGGGCATCGTGGCGGATTACGTTAAGCTGCATCCGGGCACGTCGGTGGATCTGATGCTGGTCGAGCGCGCCGTCAATCTGGTCGAGGAGCGGGTGGATCTGGCAGTGCGCATCACCAATGACCTGGATCCCAATCTCATCGCCCGCAAGCTGGCCGTCTGTCGCTCGGTGGTGTGCGCCTCTCCGGATTATCTTGAGCGGGAAGGGGAGCCGGCCCGGATCGAAGACCTGTCCCTGCGCAACTGCCTGACGCATTCCTACTTCGGCAAGAGCCTCTGGCGCTTCGAGCGCGACGGCGAGCCTGTTGATGTGCCGGTCGATGGGAATATCAGCGCCAACGAGGTATCGGTTCTGTTGCGCGCCGCGCTGGAGGGGGCGGGGATCGCGATGCTGCCGACCTACTACGCAGCCGAATACATTGCGTCCGGCCAGTTGCGGGTCATTCTGCCCCAGGCCAGGCCGCAGGAATTGGGCATCTACGGCGTCTATGTGTCGCGCCGGCAGATGCCGCTGGTGCTGCGGTCCATGCTGGATTTCCTGGTGGAACGACTGGGACCGGCGCCTTGGGACAAGCCGGCCGGCGCTTGAGGGCCAGGTATATGGCGGTATAATTTGCCCGCCTGAGCGCCTTGCGCGGCGTGGTGGAACACGATTCCGGATCACGATTTGCGGCAGGGCCAATGTTCGCTAGGATATAGTCTTAGAAAACGTCCAAAAATCACGGGTGCGGCCAGATGGGTGGCC
Organism: Achromobacter sp. 1011791174; assembly: GCF_059760925.1. Taxonomy (NCBI): domain Bacteria; kingdom Pseudomonadati; phylum Pseudomonadota; class Betaproteobacteria; order Burkholderiales; family Alcaligenaceae; genus Achromobacter; species Achromobacter sp. 1011791174. The sequence continues at coordinate 7,353 of NZ_JCBANH010000004.1, read as the reverse complement.
GTAGCGGCGCGGAACGGAATGCCGTCCGTGCGGAGGGAGCGCATCGGGAGTCCGGTTTTCGGCGCAGGATTTCGCCAGCCGTCCGATGCCTGACGTATCGGGTCCTTGATTATCGATCGCCGCGGCGTATGGCTCCGGATTGCCGGAGTGTCCGCAGGCTGCGTGGGCTTTATATGCCCGCTTTTCCGGAATTTGATTAAGCGTTTGCCGCAGCAGGGCTGCGCACACGCATTGCTCCAGCCCGAGTGTGCGGATATCCGGCATATCCGTCGTCAGCAGGGTGGCCGGGCGCCAAACAGGAACGTCTCTTGAGTATGTCGCAAACCTACGCAGTCATTCGCGGAATCGCCGATCTGGCGGAGCGTTCCGCCGTGGCTGTCGCGGGGGTGTGTGTCTGCATCCGTGTCTGCATCCGTGCCTACGTCCGTCTGATCTCGGTATCGCGAGCGCAAATGAAAAAGGCCCGGCAGATGCCAGGCCTTGATCAATTTGGTTGCGGGGGCAGGATTTGAACCTACGACCTTCGGGTTATGAGCCCGACGAGCTGCCAGACTGCTCCACCCCGCGTCTGAGAAAAGAATATTAGCCTTATTTTCCATCCAACGCAAGTTGGTCCACTTTGAATATGAATGTCGATGAACGATAGCGAGGCAATACGCGTCCTGGAAACCGCACTTCTGTGCGCCGTGCAGCCGATGCAACTGGCCGACATGCGCAAGCTGTTCGGCAACGATGAGGAATTCGACAACGCCGCCTTGCGCGGGCTGTTGGAAACCTTGCAGGCCAATTGGGCCGATGGCGGCCTGGAGCTGGTGCAGCTGGCCACGGGCTGGCGCTTTCAGAGCCGTCCTGAAATGCAGCGCTACCTGGAGCGGCTGAGTCCCGAGAAGCCGCCGAAGTACTCGCGCGCCGTCATGGAAACGCTGGCGATCGTTGCCTGGCGCCAGCCGGTGACGCGCGGTGATATCGAGGACATACGCGGCGTCACCGTGTCGTCCCAGATCGTCAAGGCGCTCGAGGATCGTGGCTGGATCGAAGTGATCGGCCATCGCGACGCGCCAGGGCGGCCCGCGCTGTTCGGCACGACCCGCCAGTTTCTGGATGACCTGGGACTACGCGCGCTGGATGAGCTGCCTCCGCTGGAATCGGCGCAGGCTGCCGCGGCCCTGGCCGGGCTGGACCTGGGCGATGCGCAGCCGCTGGGCGAGGCGCCGGCCGAAGGCGAGGCTGCCGCTGCAGCAGAGGGCGATGCGCCGCAGGATGGGGCGGGCGTCCAGGCGGAACTCGACGTCGCGGGCGGTGACGCCGGCGACAGTATTCCGCAAGCGGAATTGTCTGTTCCGTCGTTGCCGGTTTCCGTGGCGGCGGGCGATAGCGTAGAATCCTCGCTTTCGCGCGATGATGGCGACGCTGGTCTTGCGGACCAGCTGGCTGCAGGATCGCCGGCGGACGGTCTGTCCGGCGAGCCCGAACTTCCGGGCGCTGGCCATGCCGCCGCCTCCGCTGACGAGACATCCGGCGCCGGTCCTGAGCCCGATGCGCATGCCGATACCCTCGGCGCTGCGGTCGGCAATGATATTTCCAATACCGACGTGGAGTCCGCCGACGAGATCGCGGCGGATCATGCCGCCGGACATGCGGAATCGGCGAAATCGAATGACCTGAATGACGCGGACGGTGTTGCGCCGCAAGGCGCTGCCGGGCCTGAGTCGGAGGTTGGCCATGGGCCCGCCGCCCGGCCCTTGCTGGATGCCGCATCCGACGGCTCGCCCGATGGCGACGCCGCGGAACAAACCGATGCGGGCCGAGAGCCCGTGCCTCCTGATGATGATGAGCCTGCCGCCGGCAGGCCCTCCCAAGTTTGAAATTCGGAGCTGTCCCAGTGACAACGAATACAGCAATGCAGGACGACAATCCCCGTCCGGATGACGCCATTTCCGGCGCGCAGCCGGAAGCCTCCGCCGCTCGCGAGCCGGCTGCCGAAGGCGATGCCGCCCGTGGCCGCGGCCGCAAGTTGCGCACGCCGTTCCGCCGCCGTCGCGGCGATGCCGCCGCCGAACAGGCGTCGGCCGCGGAAGGTCAGGCCGCTGCTCCGTCCGCCCCGGTCGAGTCGCAGGATTCCCGTGGCGGCGAGCAGGAAGCCGAACAGGCGCTGTCCTATCTGGACACCGCCGACCGCATGGAGCAGCGACTGGGCAAGTACCTGAACAGCGAAGCGGTCATGCCGAAGCTGCACAAGGTGCTGGCGGACGCCGGCATCGGCTCGCGCCGCGAGATGGAAGAGCTGATCGTGGCCGGCCGCGTGTCGGTCAATGGCGAGCCCGCCCACATCGGCCAGCGTGTTGCCCCGAATGACCAGGTGCGCGTGAACGGCAAGCCGATCATGCGCACCAATACCAAGAAGCCGCCGCGCGTGATCCTGTATCACAAGCCGGCCGGCGAGATCGTCAGTCACGATGATCCGGGCGGTCGCGCCAGCGTGTTCGCGCGCCTGCCCAAGCTGCGCACCGGCAAGTGGCTGTCGGTGGGGCGCCTGGACCTGAACACCGAGGGCCTGCTGATCTTCACGACCTCGGGCGACATGGCCAACCGCATCATGCACCCGCGCTACGGCACCGAGCGCGAGTACGCCGTGCGCGTGCTGGGCGAGATGGACGAAGCGCAGCGCCGCTCCCTGGTCGAGGGCATCGAGCTGGAAGATGGCCTGGCCGCGTTCGGCGCGCTGGACTACCTGGGCGGCGACGGCAGCAATCGCTGGTATCGCGTCACGCTGCAGGAAGGGCGCAACCGCGAGGTCCGCCGCATGTTCGAGGCCGTGGGCGTCACCGTCAGCCGGCTGATTCGCACCCGTTTCGGCGACATCGTGCTGCCGCGCACGCTGCGCCGCGGCCGCTGGGACGAACTGGATGCCTCGCTGGTCACGGCGCTGATGGTCCAGCTGGGTCTGTTGCGCGAAGACGACGATTCCAGCGGCGGCAACCGCCGCCGCTCCAAGCAGCCGCAATCGCATGACAGTGCCTTGCCTCCGGGTTTTGGCACCATGGACCGCAACGGCATGAACGGCGCGCGCATCGGCCGTCGCGGCAAGTTGCAAGGCGGCCGCCAGGGCAGCGCCGGCCAGGCCGCCGCTTGTCCCTCCGATCCGTTCGGCACCGGCCTGATGATCGCGGGCGGGTACGCCAACGGTCATCCGTTGGCGGGCGGTGGGAGCGTTGACGGCAACCGCAAGGGCGGCAAGCCCGCTGGCGGCAAATCCGGCGGCAAGCCGCGCGGCAATCGCGCGGCTGCATCCGCCGAGCAGGGTGCGCAAGCGGCCTACTCGCCGGCGGAGGGCGGTGCGGCCGCCGGCGCTCCGGGCGCCGGGCGGCGAGCCGGCGGCGCCAAGGCGACCGGCAAGCCGGCGGGTGCGCGCGGCAGTCGTGGTGGCGCCAAGGCGGCCGGGGCCGGTCGCGGCGGCAACAAGGCCGAAGGGTCGCGCGCCGCGGGCAAGGGCGCGGGCGGTCAGGCTGGCAAGAGCGCGGGGCAGGGCGGCAACAAGTCGCGTTCGTCGCGCGGTTCCGCGCCGCGAGGCGATGATTGGCAGCCGCGCGGCGCCAGCGCGCACGAGTCGCGCTTGGGCGTGCTGGGTGGCGGCCGGGGTCGTCAGGGGCGCTGAGTCCTGGCCGGCGCTTGCTTGAGGTCGTTCCACCCTCTTGGCGGAGCGGCTGCTGGCGGGGCTTGCCGGCTGATTCGTCCCGCTTAATCGTAAGCCCGTGAGGTATCAGGTATTTTTCCGGTTTATCTGGTAAAATCAATGGTTTTCATGGCTTTCGCGTCTTTGCGTGCCTTCGCCAGCCCTGCGGGTTGCCCTATACAGGGGATGCCCGCAAGTGATGCCAGCAGAAATGCAAGCATCAGGCAGGCTTGAAGGGCGAGGCGCAAAGCGGCGCTTTTGCCAGCGGTGCCTTTTTGGGGCGTGCGCGGGCGAGGCAGGGCAAATCGGCCGGGGCCGATTGCCGCATTTTTAGGTCGCAATTTGGGCGCTGCCTGGCATTGCTCCTTACGTGAAGTAGGGCAGCGGCCGGGCATTGCGCAATACGATGGGCTGGGCGTGCAGCCCATTTTTTTTGAGTATATGGCTGATTTATTCGCATTGACCGAAGAGGCTCTGGCCGGCATGGACGTCGAACTCGTCGACGTCGAGCGTGCCGCCCTGGGCCTTTTGCGCGTGACGATCGATCGGATCGGCGGCGTGCGCATCGAAGACTGTGAGCAGGTGTCTCGCCAGCTGTCGCGGGTGTACGAAGTCGAGAACGTCGACTACAAGCGGCTCGAAGTCGGTTCGCCGGGCGTGGATCGTCCGCTGCGCACCGAGGCCGAGTTCCGCCGTTTCGCGGGCGAGCGCATCGAGATCAAGCTGCGCGAGGCCATGGATGGACGCAAGGTCTTCTCCGGCACGCTGGTCGTGCCCGAGGATGACGCCGAGCCGCAAGCCGGCCAGGCGCAAAAGACCGTGTTCGGTCTCGAATTTGAGGCAAAGAAGAACGAAGTGCAGGTGTTGAACTTCTCGCTCGACGATGTCGAGCGCGCAAAACTGGACCCCGTTCTGGATTTCAAGGGCAAAAAGCGATGAGTCGCGAAATTCTTCTGTTGGTCGATGCCTTGGCGCGCGAAAAGAACGTCACGCGCGACGTGGTATTCGGAGCACTCGAAAGTGCGCTGGCCTCGGCCATGAAAAAGCGTTTCAAGGACGACGCCGAAATCCGCGTCTCCATCGATAGGGAAACCGGCAGCCACGAAGGGTTCCGCCGGTGGCTGGTCGTGCCCGACGAAGCGGGCCTGCAAGAGCCCGACAAGCAGGAAATGCTGTCGGACGCCCAGGAAATGGTGCCTGGCATCCAGGCTGGCGAATACATCGAAGAGGCCCTCGAGCCTGTCGAGTTCGGCCGCATCGGCGCCCAGGCCGCCAAGCAGGCGATCCTGCAGAAGATCCGCGACGCCGAGCGCGAGCAGGTCCTGAACGACTTCCTGGATCGTGGCGAGACCATCGTGTCCGGCACCATCAAGCGCATGGACAAGGGCGACGTCATCGTCGAGACCGGCAAGATCGAAGCCCGCCTGCCGCGCTCGGAAATGATCCCGAAGGAAAACCTGCGCGTGGCCGACCGCGTGCGCGCCTATGTGCTGCGAGTGGACCACGCCGCCCGTGGCCAGCAGGTCATCCTGTCGCGCACCTCGCCGGAATTCATCCGCCAGCTGTTCGAAAACGAAGTGCCCGAGATCGAGCAGGGCCTGCTCGAAATCAAGGCCGCCGCCCGTGATCCCGGCGTGCGTGCGAAGATCGCCGTGGTGGCTTACGATAAGCGCATCGATCCCATCGGCACCTGCGTGGGCATGCGCGGTTCGCGCGTGACCGCGGTCCGCAACGAGCTGGGCGGCGAACAGGTCGATATCGTGCTGTGGTCCGAAGACCCGGCGCAGTTCGTGATCGGCGCGCTGGCCCCGGCCAACGTCGAGTCCATCGTCGTCGACGAGGACAAGCACGCGATGGACGTGGTGGTGGACGAGGAAAACCTGCCCAAGGCCATCGGCGCCAAGGGCCAGAACGTGCGCCTGGCGTCCGAGCTGACCGGCTGGCAGATCAACATCATGACGCCGGAAGAAAGCCTGAACCGCCAGGAAGTCGAGCGGTCCGCGCTGCGCGCCACGTTCATGAACAAGCTGGACGTCGACGAGGAGGTCGCTGACATCCTGATCGACGAAGGCTTTACCGGTATCGAGGAAATCGCCTACGTTCCCATGCAGGAACTGCTGGAAATCGAGGCGTTCGACGAAGACACCATCAATGAGTTGCGTGCCCGCGCCCGCAATGCGCTGCTGACCGAGGCGATCGCCCAGGAAGAGCGTCTTGAGACCGCGCAGGACCTGTTGGAACTCGAAGGCGTGACGCCCGAGCTGGCTGCCAAGCTGGCCGAGCGTCAGGTGCATACGCGTGACGATCTGGCCGAACTGGCGACGGACGAGCTGGCGGAAATCGCCGGTCTGACCGAGCAGGAAGCCAGCGATCTGATCATGCGTGCCCGTGCCCATTGGTTCGACGAGGAATAACCATAAGGACACGCGTCCGCGGCGGACGGAGCGCTTTCATCCGCCGCGAGTTCACGTTGTTTGTCATAGCTGCATATAGGGAAGAGAGAGCCTAATGTCGAGTAACACCGTCGCCCAGTTCGCTACCGAGCTGAAAATGCCTGCCAACGTGCTGCTGGAGCAGTTGCGTTCGGCTGGCGTTGACCTCAAATCGGTTGACGATTCCGTCACCGACAGCGACAAGGCGAAATTGCTCGACTCGCTGCGTCGGGCCCACGGCGCGACCGAAGGCAAGAAGATCACCCTGACGCGGCGCCAGACCTCCGAGATCCGTCAGGCGGACGCCACCGGTCGCTCGCGCACCATCCAGGTCGAAGTGCGCAAGAAACGCGTCTTCGTCAAGCGCGATCCGTCCGAACTGGCGCAAGAGCACGCCGCCGCCGTGCGAGCGGAAGAAGAAGCCGCCGCCGCTGCCGCAGAAGAAGCGAGCGTGCCGGCAACGGCCGCGCCCGCCGCTCCCCAGGAGCCGATCCGCGAAGCCGCGCCCGTGCAGGCGCAGGCTCCCGCCGAGCCGGCGCCCGAGGCCAAGCCCGTCGTAGTCGAAGCGTCCGAGCCGGCGCAAGCGGCTGCGCCCGTTGAATCCGTCGCGGCCGAAGCGCCCGCCCCCGTCAAGGAACAGGCCCCTGAAGTCCAGGCGCAGCCCGAGTCCGAATCGACGCCGGCACCCGCTCCTGCCGAGCCCGTGGCCCAAGAGGCCAAGCCCGAAGTCAAGACTGAACCCGCCGAGCCCAAGGCTGAAGAAGCCAAGCCGGAACCCGTTGTGCTAGCTACCAAGTCAGAATCCTCTTCCTCGCAGGCCGCCGCGCCTGCCGCGCAGGCCCAGCAGCCCGCCGCCAAGTCCGAACCCGCCAAGGCGCCCGCGAAGGCTGAACCCGCCGCCGCGCCCAAGGCCGCCCGTCCCGCCGACACGCGTCGCGCCATGCCGCCGGTGGCGTCCAACGCCGCCCGCGACGAAGCGCGCCGTGCCGCCGAGGCCGAAGCCGCCGCGCTGCGCGAGATGCTGAACCGTCCGCGCAAGGTGCTGCGCGCTCCCGAGCCGGAAGCGCCTGCCGCGCCTCTGTCGGGCACGCTGCACAAGCCGGCCGGCAAGACCGCCGCCGCGCCCGCTGGCGCCGCCAAGAAGGACGCCAAGCCGGGCGCTCCCGGTTCGAAGAAGACCATCAAGACGGCCGAAGTCTCCTCGACCTGGTCCGACGACGCCTCCCGCAAGAAGCCGGCCGACAAGCC